>NZ_SZXN01000031.1:15336-16532 GCF_005281195.1 Citrobacter sp. wls613 | reverse complement strand
TAGTTGCAGGTTCGATTCCTGCAGGGGACACCATTTCAAACAGAACCCACCTCTCTACGCCAGAACGCAACACCCATCACACCTTCTAAAATAGACACTCATACACAACCGAAGCGAACCGAAGCGAATTGACTACGCCAAACTTTTGCGGGCATATTGTGGGCACACTGAAAAATGACCACGGATTTATGCCCACATGCTTACGGTAAAGCAAATCGACGCAGCAAAGCCTGCGGAAAAATCATATCGACTGGCAGATGCCGGAGGGCTTTTCCTGTTCGTACCGCCATCAGGGAAAAAGGTGTGGCGCATGCGGTTCCGCTTTGATGGGAAAGAGAAAACACTGGTCATTGGCCCCTACCCCGAAATTTCTCTCACTGAGGCAAGAGCAAAACAGTCCGAAGCAAAAATGAAGTTGCTCTCTGGTGTTGATCCGTCAGAGCAAAAGCAGACAATAAAGAAGATTGAGAAAAAAGAAGCTTCCGATTCGTTTGGCGACATCTTCAGGGAATGGCACGCGCACAAATCAAAGTCGTGGTCGAAGGGGTATTCTGACGAGATGATGAGCATGTTCACCGATGACATACTCCCTTTAATCGGTCACTTGCGCATGGAAGACGTGGAGCCGATGGTGCTACTGAAGGTTATCAGGCTATTCGAGGACAGGGGCGCAATGGAACGCGCTGATAAGGCGAGGCGCAGATGCGGGGAAGTATTCAGCTATGCGATCGTAACTGGCAGGGCTAAGTACAATCCATCCAGGGACCTGTCTGGAGCAATGAGAGGATATAGGAAGAAGAACTACCCCTTCCTCCCAATGCATCGTATTCACGAATTCCAGCGGGCTTTGAACGGGTATGGCGGCTGGATTGTTTCAAAGATAGCAGCTCAAGTCCTCCATTATACCGCCATGCGCACAGTGGAGCTGCGGTCGCTGGTATGGTCGGGAATAGATTACGAAAACAGGCTGATCAGCGTTGACCCTGAGGTCATGAAAGGTCGAAAACTGCATGTCGTTCCGATGTCTGATCAGGTTATCGAGTTATTACAATTCCTGCAACAAGTCACTGGTCAGTATGAGCTTTGCTTCCCTGGCAGAAGTGACCGGAAGAGGCCGATAAGCGAGAACGCCGTGCTCGGAATTATCCGCAACATTGGCTATGAAGGCCAGACAAGCGGGCATGGATTCCGGCATC
>NZ_SZXN01000031.1:12652-15269 GCF_005281195.1 Citrobacter sp. wls613 | reverse complement strand
TGGAACAGAGACGCGATAGAAATGCAACTGGCGCACGTCAGCGGAGGTACTCGCTCCGTGTACAACCATGCAGCCTATCTGGATACCCGCAGAGAAATGATGCAGTGGTGGGCAGACTGGCTTGATGAGAAGGTGGCATAGAGCCACCTATATCACCGGACAGTCATCGAACTCACCCGACCGCGCATCGTTGATGATGTACGTGATCACACCGAATATCGGTCGCGACGTATCTGCACCGGTATCTTCCGGTATCTCCTCTCGCTTACCGTTCTCCAGGTTAACCAGGTGCGGCCTTGGGTGCGAACGGTAGCGCTTCACTCTGAACTCCCCGTCCATGCAACAAACCAGCAATGACCCATCGCACACAGTCAGCGAGCAGTCGATGACCAGCAGTGCGCCTTTAATGATGCCCTCCCGGTAGTGCGTGTTACCCGCGCGCATGAAGTACGTTGCGTTAGGGTGCCTGATGAACTTCGCATCAAGCGAAATCCGCTCTTCTACGTAATCTGCTGCCGGTGACGGGAATCCCATGATGACCTCCGATTAATACTGTATGTGCATACAGTATCGTCAATGTTGAGGGTCGACCAAGTGGCGTACAGGTGCTAAACTTCAGACCTTTCCGAATTCACTGATTTCTAACATGTTAAAGTTATTCGCAAGATATACATCAATAGGCATCATTAACACACTCATTCACTGGGTAGTTTTCGCTGTTTGCATTTATGTATTCAATACCGGCCAGGCGCTTGGGAACTTCGCTGGTTTCGTTGTTGCTGTGAGTTTTAGTTTTTTTGCAAATGCCAGATTCACATTTAATGCTCAAACAACCACGTTGCGCTACATGCTGTACGTAGGATTTATGGGTACGCTGAGCGCTGCCGTTGGATGGGAGGCGGACCAGGTATCATTACCACCTCTATTCACTCTCATTCTTTTCTCCGCAATCAGTCTGATCTGCGGATTCTTTTATTCAAAATATATCGTATTTAGGGATAAGAAATGAAAATATCTCTGGTCGTTCCTGTCTTCAATGAAGAAGACGCCATTCCAATATTTTATAAAACAGTCCGTGAATTCGAAGAACTAAAAGAACACGAAATTGAAATAATCTTCATCAATGATGGCAGTAAAGACGCTACAGAGTCGATTATTAACGCACTTGGCGTAGTAGATCCATTGGTGGTTCCATTGTCGTTTACTCGTAATTTCGGCAAGGAGCCAGCCCTTTTCGCTGGCCTTGACCGTGCGACCGGTGACGCAGTTATCCCGATCGACGTTGACCTGCAGGACCCGATTGAGGTCATTCCGCATCTAATTGAAAAGTGGCAATCCGGTGCTGAAATGGTGCTAGCTAAACGAACAGACCGCTCTACAGATGGTCGCATGAAGCGCAAATCTGCCGAATGGTTCTATAAGCTGCACAACAGGATCAGCAACCCTAAAATTGAAGAGAATGTGGGTGATTTTCGTCTGATGTCTCGTAATGTTGTTGAGAATATCAAGCTTCTCCCTGAGCGTAATCTTTTCATGAAAGGGGTGCTGAGCTGGGTAGGTGGTAAGACAGATGTGGTTGAATACGTAAGAGCCGAAAGAGCCGCAGGAAAAAGTAAGTTTAATGGCTGGAAGCTTTGGAATCTGGCGCTTGAAGGGATAACGAGCTTCTCCACTTTCCCGCTGAGAATGTGGACGTATATCGGACTCTTCGTTGCCGGATGCTCTTTTTTTTATGGAGCATACATGCTTATCGACACCCTATGCTTTGGAAACCCTGTTAAGGGATACACCTCGATAATGGTATCTATGCTGTTCCTTGGCGGTGTTCAGCTGATAGGCATTGGAGTGCTCGGAGAATACATTGGGCGCATTTACATCGAAACAAAGAACAGACCAAGATACATTACGAAAAGGGATAATGTTGAACATGAGTGATTCAGCGTTAAAAAACGATAAATTCCAGCGAATTTTTAGAATTGTTTTGCCATTGTCCCTTTTATACATATCTTGGATTGTTTTTACTGGCAGACTTTACATTGATGACTTAGGCCGTTCTCTTTACGGTTATACATCGTGGGGGCAGGACGGCAGGCCAGCCTCTGATCTATTAATGTCAGCCTTGAGTTTTGGCACGCCAATCCTAGATATTACACCCCTTCCCCAGATTTTATCTGTCATTGCCTTAAGTGCAGTTCTGTCACTTTGGGGGGTGAAGTATCTGCCCAAAAAAGGCACAATTTCTTCTGCTGCATGTGTTTTATATTTTATTCTATCACCATTTTTCCTTGAGAATATCTCATATCGTTATGACTCACTACCTATGTCTTTGAGTCTTGTTGCACTATTATTGCCATATGCATTGAAGAAAAAACCTTGGTCTCCTTTTCTGCATTTCATTTCTGTTATCGCTTCCCTGTCTTTTTATCAGGCATCAATATCGCTATTCATATTACTTATGATTATTGATGTAATTCATCTTTATTTTTCTAAAAAAGATGATTTAAGATACCTGGAAATAATCAAGTCAATTGCAATTAACACTCTTGCCTTTGCTGCTGGATTTGTTTTTTATAAGGTATTAATTGCTAGCTCTTTTGCGTCGAGCTCTTATTCTGAT
>NZ_SZXN01000031.1:11844-12624 GCF_005281195.1 Citrobacter sp. wls613 | reverse complement strand
CAAAAATTATAAACGTTGACCACACCTTTTTTGATGTACTGTATAATAATACAGTTGTCATATTCACGTGGCTTTTAAACCCGCTTTATAAGTGCTCTCCTTTTCTCTTTAAGGGGTGCGCATTGATCTTGATAGTTAGCATCATAAAGATATCAATGACATCCAAAGATGTGAAATCCAGAGTTATTAACTTATTTTTACTTTCCGCCTTGATTACTGCGGGATTTTTCTCTTGCTTTGCACACATTGCACTTCTTAAAACACCTGTGCTAGCGCCAAGAGTATTAATATCTTTCACAGGATTCTTCCTGCTTTTTGCATACCTAGTAGCCCAAGCCTTTGAAAGTAAAAAAATTCAGCTGATACTTTTGGCTCCTGTTGTATTTTTTAGTTTCATACTTTCATTTTCTTATGCAAACGCATCAAGCTCCCAAAAGGAGCTAGATAAATTAATTTCCACCTCAATTTATAACGACATTTCTCATCAAGATTTGAGTTTTAAAAATGTTTTCATTCATGGCGTTATGCCAACATCGAAGCAGAGGGCATTGATAGTCGAGAGACTTCCGATAATGAATTCTCTGATACCTATTTATTTAAATAACAATTGGTCTTGGGGGGCTATGATGCTTAAGCATTACCTTCTCGACTACAATGTGGACGCAACAATTACAGATCCAAAAAAGGAAATCTGCTCCTTAACACCATTCTCCAGGTCTAAGGATTATTCACTATACAGCAAAGGTGATACCTTAATAGTATCATTTGATAAGACTGGAT
>NZ_SZXN01000031.1:10910-11788 GCF_005281195.1 Citrobacter sp. wls613 | reverse complement strand
GGCCTACTTTATTTTGGCCAGTCAATATCAGGTGCCTTGGAAGTATCAACCCGGCTTAAAAGCACGCGATATTTTTTCAGTGTAGTTAACTGTGTTCTTTCTTCATCTGTCGCCATGTCTAGGTCGACCGTATCCTGAAGTATGGAGATCGTCTGGCTTGCTTCAGCTATAAGATTAGCCTTTTGCTGCTCTGCCTGAGAAATCAAATCCTCTTTTGGTACCTCCGGCTCAGGAGGAACGTTAAACACACCTTCTTTGTATGTTCCGCCAATCCCGCAAAGATTATCACCGCACCTTACTGCATGAGTGCCTTCAGGCGGCCCCCATTCTGTGACGCCATCCCATACAACAATATTAATTATCAGGCCATCTGAGTTAACAACTGCATAGCTTTCCGGAACCATTACGCGTACTCCATAATCAGTATTGCGCCATCATTTCCCGCAAACCCAGCCTGAGCAGCGGAGCTTGCGTTAACAAAAATACCAGACCCCCCACGCCCTCTCTCACCACCAGGGAAAGGAGATGCCGGAGAAAGCCATCCGGTTCCCGATCCTGTCGCTGCCTGAAGAAAGTTACACGCCTGCGAACCTAGGCTGAAAGCAAGCACCTCGGTCTTGTTATACTTATTGATAACTGGCTTGTCATATGATGGCTGCGCAACTGCGGTAGTAGCGCCGACTGATCCCGGGCCTGACCCATACCCGCCAGTAACATCAGCGATATCTGCAATTGCGGTTGTACCACCTGCAAACCCGGCGCCATTTACCTGTGACTTGCCACCAGCACCAACGCTTACAGCCTTACCTGCACCAATATCAGATGCGTATGCTTTAATAAAAGCATATGCTCCACTGTTACCAGCTGCAGCACCGCCC
>NZ_SZXN01000031.1:9919-10823 GCF_005281195.1 Citrobacter sp. wls613 | reverse complement strand
AATCATGTGAGCAAGAATGAACTTCATTCCAACTGTAGGAGTGTATTGACCACCTGCTGTAAAGAGGTGCACATTGAGAAGCCTACCGTTTAATGTTCCATCGCTAGAACCAAGGTATGTGAGAACGTCGGCAATATTATTTTTGCCAATTATATCTCTACCTACTGATGTCAGGTCGGTTAGTGCTGCAATATCGACCCCTGAAAAATAGGGTAATTTATTAGCTGCTGTAGCCAGAGCAGCAATCGTGCTCAACGTCGGGTCTAATGGCTGAAAGTTTGTCAAAAGGTAAGTCAGCGTACCAGCTGTCATCATATTGGCTGCAATGTCATTTGCTGACCATGCACGTGCTATTGTTCCCTCTTGCCCACGCTGTATTGTAAATACGTCACCGGACCGCGACGTAACATGAACAATTTCGTTAAGCGCGCCTGTCGCGGCGTCGATTAACGTCAACTTGAAGTAGCTGATACCTGAAACCGCAGCCGGAAACAGATCACCAGTCCCTGTATTAACGGTTAGTGATGTTGCAGATGAACTGATTCCTGCCGCCAGGACTGTCTGAGCATTGTTAGCGGCTAACAGAGTGAGTGCCATTTATCCTCCGGGATTTTGGTCAATAAAAAACCCCGCCGAAGCGAGGTTTTATTTTGATTAGTATTTAGTTGGTTACGATATTAGCATTATTAAAATCTTTCTAATTATTTGATTCCTTACACCCTGTGGCTGTAATGGAATAACCATTGTAATTTATGGTGTAATTGTTACCATCATCAGCAACATAAGATACAGTTGAATCCCTACTTATTCCCGTCCTACTTCCATTTGCTTGTCTGGTTATAATTTCAGAATTTAATTTTTCACCTCTTTTGGTGAAAATTACGAATCGATTTATGTAGTCTGT
>NZ_SZXN01000031.1:9509-9791 GCF_005281195.1 Citrobacter sp. wls613 | reverse complement strand
TTGTAGATCGGCTATTTCTAATTATGTCGTTTGTACCATCCGTTTCAGGTATGCCTTTTTCTGTGATAGCACTATAAATGGCAAACGCAGTTTCATACCATGCACTGACACAGGCGAAATCACTACACCTTTCCCTAGAATTCCATAAAGATTTGGTAATTTCTGAAAAAGCCTTCCTGTCCTGAACTGATGCTTTAGCCATGCCAAAAACATATTTTAAATCATCATCTCTTTTAGAAAGGTTTTGGTCTGAACAAACAGTTTTTTCAGCGAAACTTTTTG
>NZ_SZXN01000031.1:7956-9456 GCF_005281195.1 Citrobacter sp. wls613 | reverse complement strand
GTGTTGTGCCTGCCACCCCGACAGATACCAACCAGAGTATTTTATTCATCATTATCCCCAGACCTTATGAAAGATTCCTGAATATTACACTACTCACCCAACGATAGTCACCGTTACTGGCTGGTAAAACGGCATGTGAAGCAGGCCGCTATCGAATGCCTGTTTGAACAAAGATGCATAGTCATATTCGTTACTTTTTATAAGAACACTGGATTTTTGATTGTATGACCGACTGTTAAATGACTGAGTATTGTAAAGTGATGACGAGGTTAGTTTTCTGAACCCTTTAATAATGGAAATACTGGCCCTTTCTCCAGAGAAAAGCACTGAGATACTCCAGTGCTGATCGTTCGTTACGTCAACGCCATCGACCCCGTTCAGGAATCGCATAATACGACGCTTCAGCCATGGTATCGTGAAGTAAAAACCATCTCCTTTATAGAAATTCCACGTCATGATCCTCTTGAACAGGTCGTCAGAAACAATAACCTGTTCTGACTGGTTTATCACTTTGCGTGTGTTAAATGGCGCGCTGTTAAAAGTAAGTGTATTGAATGGCCCGCTGATAATCTGACGACCGCTTGAAAGAACAGGGGGCTTGACCCCGTAAATTCCACGCGCTATCCATCTGAGCTGGTCTCCTGCATTGTATCCGCCGACGAATATTGGCAAATTAGCATTCTTCATCCAGTCATAGACGTTTTTTGCCATCGCGTTATACGCAGTCACGAAAGCACGGATATTGTCATCATCATTGTACTGCGTGTACAGGTACGACCGGATAATATCCTCAAGCATCTTATGCTCCGTCAACGGTTACGCCATCAGACGCAATATAGAAGTAACTGAACGGGTCGCCGCTTATGATGTTAGTGTTTGGGTCTACGGGAGTAATTGCACCGTTAACCGTCACAATAACATTCAATTTCGTGATTAAGCTCATATCAAGAACAGAATTAACAGACTGAAGAAATGTATCTTTCAGATTGTTAACATTCAGTGGCTTTCCGGCGTAAATCCCGTTTATGTACTGAATAACAGGCACTGAAACCAGCGACAACACAGTTGCATCGGTAAGGTAGTTAGCTCCTTCAGTTCCCCATTCAAATCTTATCGTTACCTGCTGCTGTAGAGGAATTACTACCGGGATAAAGTAGTTATCCGGCCAGTCATTAACCGTAACCATGTTATTTCTGACGTTCGGAGTTACCTCTCCGCCACTCATCCATGGACCCGCTGCTGTGGTGTTGATTCCGATTGAAAATGTATGCGGCGTAAGAACCGTCGCAATCAGCGGTACGTTATTAATTCCTGACATACCGTTCACACCAGTGATATTTATCACCTGTCCACTGGTAAGGCCATGGGTGATCCCTGTGGTCACCACGCCAGGGTTAGCATTCGTGATGCCCGTAACGTCTACTGTCGTCCCTTTCAGCCTGCTGATATCGCCAGCTGAATTAAAAATCGCCCCAGCCATTTCATAAATATCGCCGCCGC
>NZ_SZXN01000031.1:7642-7899 GCF_005281195.1 Citrobacter sp. wls613 | reverse complement strand
CCGCTCTGAACAACTGATACCAGGCGCGCCTGAACACCGTTCACATCCGTGAGCTTCTGGCGGATAAAGCCAGGGTAGCCCTGAACAGTTGACATTTGTGCTTCCCACACGCGATCACGAAACTGATAGTTGGTTTCAGGCTCCAGCCCCGGAACACCAGCCACAGGATTGTTGCAGGTAAGAGTAATGTCATCCGGAACACTGGTGATTATCTGGTTAACCGTCCCGACCGGCACTGCCCACGAACCGGTAATAGT
>NZ_SZXN01000031.1:7005-7605 GCF_005281195.1 Citrobacter sp. wls613 | reverse complement strand
TTGCCTGAGAAGATACACCTGTTGTAGGAATAATGGTGGCGTCATTTAACGTATAAGTATATGTCCCGTCAGAGACCATAAACCCCTGCGGAACGGAAAATCCAGGCGGACCATAAAACTGTACCTGGACAGTTGTCGAACCCTTAATTTTTTGCGGCGCAATACCGGCCTGTTGGGCCAGCAGGTTGAGCATGTATAAATTGGCTTTAAGCGGCCCGACGGAGTTAATAAGGTCAACCCTCGCCTGGTCGCAGATAACCAGCGCGCCAACGTCTGTACTCACGATATCTTCAATCAGCGATCCGGGTAACTCGGTGGTGATGCCCGGTGCCATTTGAACCGCCTGTGACACCAGTTGCTCACGCAGGCTTTCGGGAGTTTGGGGTACCGGGCCAGCAGCTGTATAGCTAACCGATAAATCACTCATACATTCACCGTCGCAATAATTTTCGAACCGGCGTTGGTTATCGCCGAGATGTTGTAAACAGGCGGATCATCACTGACCAGCGCGATTTGTAGCGATGAGAAATAGGGACTGAACTGCTGTTGCAGGCGGTTAATGTAATACGTCGGCAAAACCTGTTGTATTACCGATCCGTT
>NZ_SZXN01000031.1:6521-6769 GCF_005281195.1 Citrobacter sp. wls613 | reverse complement strand
CCGCCGTTTCCGTTTGAATGCAGATGGCTGTTACACCACAAAACAAGCGCCTGCCAGCCAGCATGCATGATTGCCGGGCTGGTACTGGCTATTTCGTCCTCCAGTTTCCCAGCCTGACCCGTCAGACTCCACATGCCATTTGTGAGAGTGAGAATTGTCGATCCAACGGTAACTTTAAAGTGTCCCGGAGTGGCGATTGTTACGCTGTCAGGGGTGAGCAAAAATGTCGTGTTACTGCCCGCATCCCG
>NZ_SZXN01000031.1:5770-6392 GCF_005281195.1 Citrobacter sp. wls613 | reverse complement strand
TTATCCGGCGGCGTCAGGTCAGCAATGCCGCCACCCTGCCCGCTAACTCCACCAAGGTAGGCATCTGCGGGGATCACGATACCTTTATCGCCAGGCTGCATGGGATAGCGGATATACTGCGGGCCAAATAACGGAACGGTGACCTGCGGGAGAACAAACGGGGTGTCACGTAATTCGAAGGCGACAGTGATCATCCGCCCTTCCTGCCTTACCACGCTGGCCGGTAATACTTTCCCGGCTTTTTGTAGCGCA
The DNA here is from genome assembly GCF_005281195.1 of Citrobacter sp. wls613. Classification (NCBI taxonomy): domain Bacteria; kingdom Pseudomonadati; phylum Pseudomonadota; class Gammaproteobacteria; order Enterobacterales; family Enterobacteriaceae; genus Citrobacter; species Citrobacter sp. wls613. Next base: position 6,140 of record NZ_SZXN01000031.1, on the reverse strand, counting down.
TCTTCAACTTTTTTTTCGGCAAATCTGTTCATGCTTCTGCCGAAATTCAGCTTTTGTTCAATGGTCATTGTTGGCCTACCTGTACCGCCGGACTGGCTTCAATAATCGCAACCCAGGCTTCGGCTGTAGGCTTCCGGCTGTTACCAAGAAGGCGTACAGCGTTTACCATGAATTCGCCTGAAAATGCCGAGTCGTCACGATATTGAGAGTAAGAAGATGCCTGTATCATAGGCCGCGCCTTTTGCGGCATTTTGATGTGATCGCCGGTCTGGATATCGCCACGCATTACGCAAACCAGACTGACCACACCGAACCGCACCCATGTTGGCTGACCAATGAGATCGTTAAATTCAATCTGTACCGGAGACTT
>NZ_SZXN01000031.1:4052-5718 GCF_005281195.1 Citrobacter sp. wls613 | reverse complement strand
TGCACTGTTATTTGATGACTGATCGGGATGGTTGGCGTAATCATTATCCCACACCCTGAGTTCATTCCCGTTAACTATGGCAATTTCGACGCCTGAATAACCGACATCTTTTATTCGCGATAATGAAAAATCTTTTAAGTTTTTCGCCAGTGCTGAAATATCATCGCAAAACAGACCTTTGTAATAATTCAAAACCAGACGATCACTGATGCTTATATTGAATTTATACCCTTTAATGTTCATAAAGCACTGAGTCAGGGCCACAGAAAGCTTTTGCCCCGCCTTCCAGTCAAACGTCAATGGCAATGGCATTAACTGGCCTTGCGGCGTTTCAGTCACTGGGCCAGCCACAATAATAAAATCAAGTCTTAATTCCGTCCCCTGCCAGTTGCCAAATACCTGGTTAATGGTTCCCTGCATGACAAGTTTTGGTGCAGACACCGTGCCAGCCAGCGGGAGCCCCTTACCCATGCCCAGAAAGACTTTTATTTTCTTTCCGAAGAGTTCTTGCCTGGCCTGCTGCATTTCTTTCGGACCGATCCCCCAGATTACAAGGTGTGTCTCCCCTTGAGGAGTGGACTCACCGAACCTGAGAATGTCGAACTCAATCATTAACGCCCCAGGGTTATATACGCCGTTCTTATGACTTGAATACTGCTGAATTAATTTTTCTGGTTTGTCACCATCAGCCGGAGAGAAAATCTGGATATCGTAATAACGCATTAACTGGTTACCTCAATTTGTCCGTTTTTCTCCCTCCAGTACATTTCCGTAGAACTGAAAATACCGGATATGAGGTTAATTCCGCCAGCCACCGGAGAACCGACTAATGCCGTGTTAATAACGGTGTTGTCGGAACTGTCCGTTATTAGCAGATACCATCTCTGGGCTGCGATATTCCATTTCAGTTGGCAGTTATAAACCGTTCCGTCAAGAACGGGCGTGAATGCCATACTCTGACGCTCGTTGCCAGTAAACGCGTAAAACTGAGATGTCATATTGCCACTCCCAGTTTGCCAAGCAGGCCCGTTATCGCTTCTGAAACTGATCCGCCCAGCGACGTGTTACCCAGAGCATTAACCGTACTGGTCCATGCAGATTCAGTGACTTTATCACCGCCACCAATTTTGCCCAGAAAGTTATTTACTGCTTGTTCCGCGCCTGTTTCCGATATCAGTGGCTGTTCAAAATCCCACATCCACGTCCGTTGCGGTAGCGCATCATTACCGCCGGTTACGTCCTTAACGGTGCGCAATATGCATCGGTTATAGATAACTGATGGAGTGGCAACGATGAATGTTCCACCGAGATTTGCATGGGCCTGAAGAACGGATTGCAGCGCACTGATGGTAACCAGCTTTGTCATGGCGCCAGTGTTTTCGTTTACCGGCGCTTCCATAACCAGTGAAACGCGCAACGGTTGTGCCAGTAGCGCATTAGCGGCCACAACCTGGTTAGCAAAAGGGTAGCGGGCAATGTCGTAATCAATAAGCGTCGAGCCCTGCGCTGGTTTCCAGTGGCAGAAATACTTATCCAGATCGGTGAGGTTGATCGCACCTCCCAAAAGGCCAGTTACAAAACTGGCGCTTTGGGTCAGGGCTACGATCGGGAGCATGCCACCAGGTATCGCCTGAGCAATGCCGTCGCAAAGAATGACCGGGGATAT
>NZ_SZXN01000031.1:3851-4003 GCF_005281195.1 Citrobacter sp. wls613 | reverse complement strand
GCTTATACATTTCGCGTGTGAATCCCATTATTACCGTGCTCCGAGTTGTGCACCCGATACGACAGCATTGCCGCCAGTATTGTTATAAACAATTAAACTACCGCCGCCGGAGCTTCTGCTGATTTCAATGGACTGCTGCAGGAGTTGGTTGG
>NZ_SZXN01000031.1:3712-3841 GCF_005281195.1 Citrobacter sp. wls613 | reverse complement strand
TTGTTGTGGATCATCAGGTTTTTTATTTGCGCCATAAATGGCTGCATATTCATCCCTGACCTTACCTGATGCCCCGGTCTCTATAATTGTACTGTCATGATGTGGCATTGGACCGGTTATGTTTGCATC
>NZ_SZXN01000031.1:3240-3643 GCF_005281195.1 Citrobacter sp. wls613 | reverse complement strand
GATTCCCATACATAGATATATAGTGCTCGTAAACACGCCCCGGATATTCAATATTTTCTTTTCTGCCTCTGTTCTTCCCACCGTTATACCAGCGCAACATCTCTTCTAAATCACCACCAGACTGTTGCTTAGCCCATGACATAACCCTTGCGCCCGCCATGATATTGTCACGCGCGTTAAACGGGTCTTCTCCGGGCAGGAAGTTATAAGGCATTACCTGCATCAATCCTTTAGCGCCCGCCTTACTTACGGCATTTTTATCAAATGACGACTCAGCACCCGCAACGGCTTTCAACCATTTAGCATCAAGACCTTCTTTTTTGGCGGCCTCTTCGAAAAACTGGTCATATTGCGTTGGTGCCACACCTGAAGCCTGTTTCCCCCACTTCAGCCACCCCCACAC
>NZ_SZXN01000031.1:2867-3199 GCF_005281195.1 Citrobacter sp. wls613 | reverse complement strand
CTCTCGCTGCCTTTGACATAATCCGGGCCGCCGTTCGGGTCTTTGACCGTCTCATTGCTCAAAATGGATGATGAACCGGAAAAAAACTCTGTCGCTGTTATCTTCCCGGTTGCCAGGTCAATGATTCTTCCGATTGTTTGTCCCAGCTTTTTGAGCCCGGACATAAAATCTTCGACATCATTTTTAAACTCAGGCGAGGCAAGGTAGTTGCCAAATCGCTGAATTCCTCCAGCGAGCCCGTCAATCCATTTACCCAACTCCGGTGATCGCATCACGGTATCGATCGCACCAGACAGCGCATCGGACAATTTCGTCAGTCCAGGCGTCAGCGG
>NZ_SZXN01000031.1:2498-2817 GCF_005281195.1 Citrobacter sp. wls613 | reverse complement strand
AGTGTTTTTAATGCTCTGGCTGCTGTAGTCGAGTTGAATATTGAAGTCCTGCCACTGCCGCGCCTGCTCGTCAGTTATCTGTAATAACTGCGCATCACGTTTGGCTCGCTTCTCCATTGCCTCAATTTCTGCATCGCTCATGTTCTTAAAGCGATTCAGGTCATCAATGCTGAAGAAACTGGTCAGGCCGTAGGCATTAGCGCCCTGCAACGTTCCGCCGGTCTGTTTGAAAATATCACGGGCTGCGCGGATCATTTCAGGCAGTAGCTGGTCCGGAGAGCGCTCGGCGTTGTTAATGCCCATCGCCTGAAACTTCCAG
>NZ_SZXN01000031.1:2006-2423 GCF_005281195.1 Citrobacter sp. wls613 | reverse complement strand
CGGATTGATCCCAGCGTAGCCGTCGGGTTAGCCACGGCCCGCTGGAAGTTAATTGCGGTCGAATCCAGGGCACCTATGGTGGTATTCAGCCCCATAGATGTAAAACGTTGAGCGCTGGCTGTTGAAGCCAGGCGATTTAAGCCAAACAACCCACCAGCGCCAAGCACACCAGTAAACAGCCCAACAATTCCGCCCCATGACAATAAATTAACCGTGGCATCTTTGATGTGGCCTGCAAACTCTTTCGAATCCTTTTTCAGCTTTCCAAAAATACCAGCTGACCCGGAGGTTTTCTTGTTTAGGTCTTCCTGCCGCTTGTTCGCGTCCTCCAGGTTACCGTTAATGCGATCGAGGTTATTCACCATCGCGTTAAGCGAATCGACACCATCCGAAAACGCTTTGGCCATGCCGCCGGCT
>NZ_SZXN01000031.1:1246-1905 GCF_005281195.1 Citrobacter sp. wls613 | reverse complement strand
TCCGGAAGAGCATCAAGAGCAGCCTTGTATTCATTGAATTTTTCCATAAATGACAGAAACTTTTCGTCATTTACGTCGATATCAACAATGGATTTAGCTGCCATTGAAATAGCCCCTTTCCTTTAATGCGGAGAGAATAAAGCGCTGACGATACTGGGATGGGCTGGCAAATTCCTCGCCAGCAATCTCCCGTATGACATGTCTGAAACCCTCGCCAGACGCCCAGTCTAGGAGGGTATAAACGACGTTTCCTGCTGGGCATTCTGGTTCGGGGTATCGGTATCCGTTTTCGACGTCAATAAAGAATCTCGCCACTCCGTAGCGCTCGATAAGGTTAACTGACCACCGAACATACCGATCACACTCCCCACCGTCGGTTTGATGAGTTCCGGTTTCTGAATGGCAGAGGAAACCATAAAAAAAACGATTTCACCCTCCACCTCTCGAAACTCATCTGGGGAGATGATGCCCGTTTTCATCGCTGCACCCAGCGGGGTGGATTTCCACTGCCCGTTATCATTAAAAACCACAGTGGTTTGCCGCTGGATTTCATCAACAATATTCGGCCCGGTCTGTCCGGTAACAGCCTGTTCCTGTTTGATTTTCTTACGAAGCATCATAGCGGCCACGCGGGCCGCTCCGAGACCGCCAACCTGCGC
>NZ_SZXN01000031.1:198-1205 GCF_005281195.1 Citrobacter sp. wls613 | reverse complement strand
CTGGTAAACAGGCTGCCGAGCATCAGGCAATGCTCTTCCACAACCTCATAAGGAAGCGGTGACGTATGGACGTATACCAGCGATCCGTCATCACGGCTGACTGTGCAAACCAGATTAAGTTTTTTATCGATTTTCACGGTTAAATCCACATGTTGTCGTTAGTGACGAGGTAGCCACTGATGGTTACCACGTATCCGGCATCCATGCCGTTAAACGGCATTTCGTTGAAGTTAATCAGGTAGCAGTTAAGGAGCGTGAAGTTGCCAAACGTGTTTGCATCCGGGGTCACAACCACCTCACCCAGCGCTGTATCTGTCGCAAAACGCTGCTGGTAGCTCGCCGCCAGTCCCTGAGTTCGCAGCATATGAACGGTCAAAGTGACCTGCTGATATGGAACCTGACTGCCGACTGTGCCGGTCATGGTCGGAAGGATATCCGTAGCCGGTCCGTCCGGGCGCATGCTGATCCCGTCCTTGCCGAGATACGACGCGGTGACGTTCAGGGCCGGAACATCAGTGACAGAAACCGCGCCACGAACGCGGTTGAGGAATCCCTGCGGTACTAATGGGTTTGCCATTTTATGCCCCTACAAAATTGGTGACGTTCAGGTTAAACGTGATGGATTCGAAACCACGACGCGGCGTGATAACAGCGCTCAGGCCGTTGTATTTCCCATCCTGATAATCAGACGGATTCAGGCTGGAGTAGTTTGCAAACGGGACCGCGTTGATCACAGCGTTACCAGCGTAAGAGCCTTTTTCGTATTCAGCGTTGAAATCAGACTGAATGAGTTTTGCGCCGATAACGCGACCCAGAATAAGGCCGTAACTGATGCCGTTACGCAACGTCTTGAGCGCGCGGTTTTGCAGGCGATCAATGCCGTTCTGGTCGTAATACAGCGGGTTAGTTGTGGTGTTCGACCCATTAATGACTTCGTTCGCCAGGTCGAGCTCAAGATTGATAGCCGCCCACGCCACCGCGTACCAGTAGTTAAACGGCTGTCCGTC
>NZ_SZXN01000031.1:0-152 GCF_005281195.1 Citrobacter sp. wls613 | reverse complement strand
CCGCCACCAGCATCTTGTTGCTCAGCCCACCTTCAGCCGAGGAACCAATGTAATTGATGTTATTGTCCTGAAGCGTTTTCAGCAGGGTGCCGTTGTTTTCAACGGGATATTCCGTTGCGCCGTACATAAAGCGGTACGCCATCGGCGGGACC
>NZ_SZXN01000030.1:30315-30458 GCF_005281195.1 Citrobacter sp. wls613 | reverse complement strand
CTTCCGCCGCCGGTTTTTCTCCCAGTTCAAGTACATAAACAGCGCGGTTAGTTCCCTGAGCCCAGTATGACGCATTCATCTGCGTCAGCTCGATCGCCATCACTGTCTTAACCGTTCCCATCGTGGTTGAAACACCAGGACTG
>NZ_SZXN01000030.1:29238-30261 GCF_005281195.1 Citrobacter sp. wls613 | reverse complement strand
GAGGGTAAGTGAACGCGGTCGCGGTGGTCGCGGTGGCGGTAAACGCGCCGTTATAACCCGCCGGCACAACACCAGAAATAACCACAGGGATTTGCTGCCCGGCGGTCCACCCGTGCGGTGCTGACAGAGTGACCGTTACCAGGTTGGTAGCCCATGCTATTGAGGCGATAGTTTTTGCAGGTGCCTGTATCATTGCCAGGTCTGATTTAGAGGTCAGTAATTTAGACTCTCCTGCGTTCAGCGTTGTCCCGCCCACGGAGATCATCGCGCCGCTTTTCAGCAACTGGGATGGCTTCGGCGGATTGGTTACCGACACGTTAATGTTAACAATTGCCATTTAATTATTTCTCCGGATAAATGGACGGGATTGCAGACAGGATCAGCCCACGGGATACATCTCGCATCCGTTGCTGGTAATAATTGACTTTGAATTTGATGGTCTTGCGCATGGCAATGACGTTCAACTCGTTTTGAGTAACGCGCTCATCCTGAACAACCGGGATGTTCATCACGCCCATTTCTGCGTCGTCATGTAGCGTGTACTGCTGGACGTACCGCAGAAAGTCTTCAACGGCTGCATTGCGCAGGCCGGTAATCGAAATCGTTACATCCTCACAAACCAGCTGGTACTGGTTGTCACGCTCATCGATATAAAATGCCCCGGCAATCGGCGTCACGTTGCTGCACCGTATTGTCGCGAAGGGTGGCGAGAGGTTTTGTGTGGAAAGCATCGCCGGAAACATCGGCATGTACTGGTTCAGGCCCAGCCATGCCGGCAGCGAACTGGAAACGACAACATCACTCAGGTCGATATCGTCCGCAGAGTTGATGATCTGCGAGCGCATATGCGGATAAACCGCCTCACCTGTGTAGTGATAGAGCCTGGCTGGCTCGTTAAGCCCGGTGCGCCGAGAAAATGAAAACTGGATGCCGTAAAACTCACCGATGTAAAGCACGTCAGGGCCGATGTCGTTAAACGGGTCGATATCCGACTGAGCGGTCAGGGTGACTACGTTCCGGTCA
>NZ_SZXN01000030.1:28935-29205 GCF_005281195.1 Citrobacter sp. wls613 | reverse complement strand
CCTGAATACTCTCCGTTGTCAGGTGCAGGTAGCCTTTCACATCAACTGTGTCCGGGTCAGGATTCGGATCATCAGAAACAATCGATGCTTTTACCCAGAACACAAATCCATCCAGCGGCAAAACCTTGCGGATGTACTTCGTGAATGTGACTATCTGGTACTGGCTAAGGTCGTCCAGACCCTGCGTCAGAGTGGCGTTAAGTTCCGTTTTAGCCGTATGCTGTAATTCACTCAGGGAAGGCATTAAGCACCCCGCTTACCCAGCTGCGC
>NZ_SZXN01000030.1:28330-28779 GCF_005281195.1 Citrobacter sp. wls613 | reverse complement strand
TTCGGTGTTGTCGAGGAAGGCGACAAACAGGTCATGGATCCGTGACATCGACTCTGCCAGAGGGTCTTTTGCTGGCGGCGCGCCGGCCATCATGTTCTCAAGCGACGCGGCCATGTCATTCGCCATCAGGTCAGCGATGTCGTTGCTGTACCTGTCAAAAAACGTCTGCATGATCTGGTACTTTTCCTCCAGATACTCGGCGACGTCTCCGGTTGTAGTGTTCTCGTCCTCATACGGGACATCAATCACCCCCAGATGGAATGTGATCATGACAGCCCCCACAAACTCCCGAACTGCTGAGCGATCATCAGATAACGGCGGCCCCAGGGGTCCTGAAGCATCTGAAGGTCTGCCAGAGAAAGGTCTTTGAAGAAGTCAGGAACAAGTCGCTGCGCGCTGGTAGAGTTATCCCCGGCACCGGTTATTACGCCGGTAGCGATATTGTTCAG
>NZ_SZXN01000030.1:28061-28277 GCF_005281195.1 Citrobacter sp. wls613 | reverse complement strand
CTGAGAACACACTCTCTGTGCCGTAGTTGGCAAGAAATGACGCAGCGAGGTTATAAACCGCAACTGCGTACAGGTGAGGCATCACCAGTTCAATATCACGGTTTACCCACTCAACCGCGCCGCCGTAAGCCAGGGTGAATGACGGCGCGTTGTCGGGAGCCTGATCAGGGGTGATGCCCATGTCAGCACGAACGAATTCGATAAATCCCGACAGGC
>NZ_SZXN01000030.1:27568-27986 GCF_005281195.1 Citrobacter sp. wls613 | reverse complement strand
TTCATTAACGGTTGGCGTGTCGTCAGTCTCATCACGACCTTTCGCCTGCTCGGCGCTAAATTCCATTTCACCGTCATAGCCGATCCCGCTTTCACGCAGGGAGGTATCCAGCGCGGCAACGGATGCCTGGCGGCGATTGTGCGCGTTGCGGGTAAGGTGGTCGTCATTGTCGCGGATCGTCTTTTCAATGATGTTCGCGGAGACTGGCTTATCGATGCTGTAGCAAAGGCCAACAAACTGGCGGCTCTGGTCGATTTTGGAGGCATCAATCAGGCCATACACCTGATGATGTTTGATCACCGCTTCAATCTCGTCCGTGCTGCCGTCGAGAACAGCCATTTGCGAGCCGTGTTCAATAGGAATCTGACGCAGGCGACCGGTCTCAAGTACACGGAACGTGAAGATATGGCGTTGTTTG
>NZ_SZXN01000030.1:27277-27458 GCF_005281195.1 Citrobacter sp. wls613 | reverse complement strand
GCAGAGGCCAGTTTGCTGAACAAACGATGGTTAGTTGTACGCCATCGACAGAATGGTGATGGCTTCCGGACGAACTGCCCAGCCGGAGGTAGAGCGCATTTCAGACAGCACGTCAATCGCGCCACCAGCAATCGGCGTCGGGATTTCGCGCGGTGCAGCCATGTCGCAGAACATCAGCGCG
>NZ_SZXN01000030.1:27153-27267 GCF_005281195.1 Citrobacter sp. wls613 | reverse complement strand
GCCAGTGACGGCGTCAGTTTCGCGAATTCGTTGGTGTTCACCGTGGAGTTAACCATCGGAACTTCCACTTCCGGGATGGTGATGATCACAGCATCGGTACCACCAGCACCTGCG
>NZ_SZXN01000030.1:26362-27126 GCF_005281195.1 Citrobacter sp. wls613 | reverse complement strand
CCAATCAGCGTATCGTCGTATACCCAGTCAACCTGGATATTCGCACCTTTCAGCACATCTTTCACGGTGCCGCCAACGGTGTCAGTACCGCCACCAGGGCGCTGGTAAGAGGTCAACTGAACAATCTGCTGAATCTCCATTGCGCCCAGAACGCGTTGCGGGCCGAGGATGACGACGCGTAACTGGCGACCCAGTTGCATGGTGCGAGTCAGCGCTGCCTGGACATGACCGAGCAGATAAACGGCCATCTGACCGTGATCGTAGGTCAGTACGGTCGTGTTGCCGTCCGTGTCCGCTGGCAGGGTTTCAGTGGTTGCTCCTGCGGTATTCAGCAGGCCCTCACCACCAGCCGGGTTCATACCAAACAGCAGAGAGGAACGCAGTTGCTGGAAGATACCCTGACGCATGCCGAGGCGCTGGGCTTCCGGAAGCGCGAAGTTCCAGTTGCCTGCGGCGGCCAGATCGTGATGGTCGTAAATGCCACGGCAGCGGAACAGGTAGGTTGGAGTGGAAATCATGCGCGCGTCCAGCGCCACGCTCGGCAACTGGTTCGCGTTACCGGCCTGGCTGGTTGCAACCTGAGTGCGGATGTCCAGGCGGCGCATGTAAACATACTGGTCGCCTACACCGAGGCGTACCTGCGGGTTACCGCTGGCGATGGTTTCAAACGCACCTGATGCCTGCTGGTAACCAATGATCATCTCCGGCGCGATATACGACGGATTGACGATAGTGTAGCTGGGGGTAATTGCAGCCATTTAATT
>NZ_SZXN01000030.1:26186-26322 GCF_005281195.1 Citrobacter sp. wls613 | reverse complement strand
GAGTAAGACCAGCGCGCAGCTGTCGGTGTTGTTCCAGGTCAGGAAGCCAGTGGTGCTGTTGTAAGAAACAGTCTTGGAATTCCCGGATTCAATAGCGAGCACCTTAACCGGCAGGGTGATGTCTGCCGCAGCAACC
>NZ_SZXN01000030.1:25986-26176 GCF_005281195.1 Citrobacter sp. wls613 | reverse complement strand
CCGATAGTTCCCTGAGTGGTAGCGGAACCTCCAGGCTCTGAAACAGGCGCATAGGTAAAGGTGGTGGATGACGGAACGGACAGAACAACCACGGTGCCGTTATACGCAGCAGGCGCGACGCCGCTGATTTTCACGTACTGACCCGCAATCAGGCCATGTGCGGATGCGGTGGTTGCCGTTGCCACGCCGC
>NZ_SZXN01000030.1:24389-25936 GCF_005281195.1 Citrobacter sp. wls613 | reverse complement strand
CAGCGCCAGCAAAGCCCGCTGCGGCAGCAGTGGTGATCTGGTTGTTGACGAAATCCCAGGCCAGCGGAGTTTTCACCGATGCCCCGGAGGTTCCCAGCGCCACCACCTGCGCAGACGCTTTCAGGGGTACGCGCATATTGGAGCCAAGGCGATAGTAAGAAACGCTCATGCCAGACGCGTAAAGCGGTACCGGAGACTGCGGCGTGGTCAGGCCGTTGTGCGCCTGGTTAAAGACGGTGAAGCCCTCAAGCTCAGCCACAGAAACAGCGCGGCGGATGCTGGAACCGCGAGGACTTGACTGGGTGCCGGGGAGCAACTCAGCAACCGGCAGACCACCCCACAGAGGTTTGGTTTCGCTTGCGGCCACAGTGCCAGCAGCCAGGTTAAATCGGTTGGCCGGGTCATCCAGAGCCACGCCCTGAATGTAGCCGTCCGACTGAACGCCGAATGAACCCGCCGCGTTGGTGGTCTGCATCGGGTTAAGAGATAAATTAGCCATGCTTTATAGCTCCCGTTAAGCCTGGTTGTTGAAGCTGGTTACCTGGCGTTTGCCAGACTGGAAAGGTGCCCACGTTGCCGCCGGATCGCCTTCAAAGGTACTGATTTGACGTCCGGTTGCATCGGCGCGTTTAATTTCGCGCAACATGCCTGGGCCAACGGTCAGGCTTGCGGCAGACTGCGCATCAGCGTAAATCTGCTTCTCAGCGAAACCGAGCAGCGCAGCGTCAGCGATCGAGGACAGATCCACCGATTTGAAATCAGGTGAATGCTCCTGCAACTGCACCAGCAGGCGGCGACGGTACGACAGGGGTTTTTCGCCTGACAGAGGCGCGGGGGCGCGCTTACCAAAAGCAGAGAACACGCTGTCTGCTTTAACCTGCGCGTCGGCAACTTCATTGCGCTCAGCATCGGAAAGCTCGGTAGGAATGCGTGATTTCAGTTCGGCAAGCTCGCGGCGGATATCGGCATCAGCTTTTTCTTTTGCTGCATTCTCTTCCGCTTCTTTAGCGTCGGCATCGGCCTTTTCTTTGGCCTCAGCGTCAGCTTTTTCCTTCGCAGCCTTTTCTTCGGAATCCGCTTTAGCTTTAGCCTCTTCGGCCTCTTTCGCTTCCGCATCAGCCTTCTCTTTCTTTACTGCCTCTTCGGCGTCAGCCTTTTCTTTGGCAGCTTTTTCTTCGTCGGCCTTAGCCATGCGAGCATCCATGCACTTATTGAATAGCTCTACGAATTTTGCTTCGTCCATCTTCTCAGCCTCGTTTGGAATGGAATCAGATTTAACACCGGTAGGGTCGAGGAGCTTGTCCCAGACGCCTTGTTCACAAATTGCAACGTGGTCCAGCAACACCGGGGAGTCTTCCACCAATAGAGGCTGACCGTCGATTTTGATGATTGCGTTCTGCGGTTCACTGAACGTGACGGTTGGTGAGGTGCTTAACTGCCGGGTAGCCATCATTTCGGCGGCTTCGGCGTCATACACGCGGGCAATCGCCCACACCTCGCCATTATCTGCAACCCAACTGTTGGTCAGGGTGCCGATAACACGTTTT
>NZ_SZXN01000030.1:24088-24338 GCF_005281195.1 Citrobacter sp. wls613 | reverse complement strand
TATTTTTCTCCGGGTGCAGCCAGATAAGCGGTACACCGGCCACTCGCTGGAGAAATTCGGGGGTCAAATAGTTTTCCGGGTCGCGGAACGCCATTTGTTGATCTGCAGATCGCCAGGTAACACCTGTTCCGGTTACCCGTATGGCGTACATCCACATGTTGATGAAATACTGCGGGCTGCTTAACGTACCGTCGGCGATGAGTGATGCCACCTGCGTCTCGTTAAGCGGGTTTTGCGCCATCACTTCAGC
>NZ_SZXN01000030.1:23000-24000 GCF_005281195.1 Citrobacter sp. wls613 | reverse complement strand
AAACCAGCCAGCGGCCAGTGATTCATCGTTGATCTGCGGTTCAAACTGAGCGTCAATATCTGCCCGGAAGGTGAGGTAGTCCCCGGCGACGCTGTAGGGCGTCATTGGGCCGTCAAACTGATATCCTGCCTCTTCCTTTACTTCGCGACGCGCTGCGGTACATGCCATCTCGCCGGGCTCAATCTTGCCTCCTGGTGGACACCATGTCCCGTCGTCTGAGCGCTGGATCAGGAAGATGCTTTTACCCTGCCGGAACATAATACCGCTGCCAAAAATAGCCACGCTTAATGCTCCTATGCTGATTTCATAGACGCCATGAACTTCTGCCCTTTCTGGGTCAGCATGTGTTCAGGAATGCTCCGGAGGTTGTACAGATAAGTTACGTAACAACGGCAAAACACCTCTTCTCCTGGCTGTGTAATTTCATCAAGGTAGCCAGAAGGCCCCACCTTCACGTACCCGTTTTTTTGCGCCCAGTTACCACGAATGAGATAGACCACCTTGTCGCGTTCCTTGTGATCTTCCCGGTAGTCATAACCCGCCTGCCGCCAGTGGCTGTGCCACTCTGCCGCTATGGCGTTATTACTGGACGCTATGATGTTGTCGATGTTTGCGATGAGCTTATGGTTCTGGTCAATCATCACCCGCCGCGCTTCAAAATCAATTTGCAGGGCGCTTTTCTGAATATGGTCGCAGTTGTAATTAACCCCGCTGCGAGACGATGGAGAAAGGCCACCTCCAACGTAATCCTGCACAGGGATGCTGGTAGCCCACCCGCTAAATCTTTGGACTGTTTTGTTTATCGCGCCTGTACGGTTTAACTTAATTAAGTCAGCGCTGGCCAGGATGCGCCTATCAAGCTCGCTTCTTAGCTTCGGCTCCATGTAGTTCAGAGTAAATCGAGACAACCCTGGATGCCTTTCCAGTGCCTTAGCCCTGTTAACTTGCATCTCATAGGTTGATCGAAGCTTGTCTGAAACCCTTGATATGTAGTCATCAT
>NZ_SZXN01000030.1:22499-22960 GCF_005281195.1 Citrobacter sp. wls613 | reverse complement strand
CACTCTCGGCAGCCTGGCGGATAATGCTCTGCCAGCGCTCAAGTTCCTCCCTTGAGGTGTAGCCATTGCGCAAAAAGAACTTAACAGCCTCCCTTACGGTCCTTGAGAACTTGCTCATAGGGCTATTCCGCTACCCAGCTCTTCAGCTTTCGGCGGCTCCGGCGGTGGGTTATCTTTCAGTGAGTCGTAATCGAGGTTAAGCCGTTGAGGGAATAGGTTCTCATTGGCGTTTGCGTTTTCACACGCCCATTCAATCAGTGTTGCGCGGTTTTCCGGGTCCGCCGTGAGCTGCGGCAGCACTACTTCCAGCATGCTGACGATCGCCTTAAAGCGCGTCTCGTCGACCTTCACCTTCTCGCTTTCCGGCTCCTTCAGTGAAGACGGCCAGCGGTATTCGAAATTGTTAATCCACTTCGAAAAGTAAACGCTGTAGGTGTTGTCGATTTCCGGAATGTCCGCCC
>NZ_SZXN01000030.1:22087-22433 GCF_005281195.1 Citrobacter sp. wls613 | reverse complement strand
GGCAGATTCTGATAAAGAAGCTGTAGAGGTTCTCAAGCCACTTACGCAGATCGTCAACGTAAACCGCGACTGATTTGGCGTCCTCGGTACCTTCACCAAACCCCTGAGTAAACGTCTCACTGTTCAGGATAATTGCTGGCATGTCGGCAGCGGCGGCGATGTTAGCCAGGATGTGGTTACGTGCCGAATCCAGCGGCTTTTCAAGGTTGCTCAGGTCGATTGACTCAATGCTGTCACTATCGCCAATCTGTAAAACCTCACCTGTTTTGCCGCGCTTCAGCATCATGCGCTTAATGCCGCTGAGCTTCTGCATCATGTTATTGACGACAGAGCTTGGCCCCTTGAT
>NZ_SZXN01000030.1:21653-22036 GCF_005281195.1 Citrobacter sp. wls613 | reverse complement strand
CTTTTACTGCAACCATGTCGTCGGTGCGCATGGTCTGGATAAACGACTTCAGCGGGTACAGAGCGCGCTGGTAAACACTGCGCCCGGTAAACCCGAATGCTGCCGGGTTGTAGGCCAGGTAAATCGGGTCTTCGTTTTGCTGAACCACGCAACGAGATTTGTGATACGCCTTCCCCGCAACCGTGATGCCGGAAACCTTCTGGAAATCAGCAGCGTTGGGGTCTTGATTCAGGACAATGCTCCCGGCGGTATTCATCGGGTCGAGAATGTTGAAAGTCACGTTGTGTTTGTACAGGGTGCGGTAATCAAGCGCCGTCGCAGGCTCCTGATTGTCCACCAGCATGGCAACCGCAGACGTGCCATAAATACGGGCAATACGCGCC
>NZ_SZXN01000030.1:21206-21593 GCF_005281195.1 Citrobacter sp. wls613 | reverse complement strand
ATTCACGTTCGAATGCATCGCGCAGGCGTTGCTCCAGGCCAAAGGTCTGCGCAATATGAACCGTGCGCGATTCGTTCATCGCCATTTTTATAGGTCGATCCACCATCTTTCCGCCCAGCGGGTGATACAGGTAGATGGTTTTGCAGGTCTGATAACCGGCGGTCATGCCCGGCTGTATATCGTCGCTGTCGAGGAGCGCGACAAGTTCCGGCGCAGCACTGCCGATTTCGAAATCATCTTCGTTCATTAGGTTTCTCGTCAGAGTGCGTCGCCGCTGCCAAATGCGATGATCAGCCCGTAGGTGTAATCGTCCAGTAGGTCATCGGCGCGCTTGTGTGCGTTTTTGTCAGCGAGGTGGAATCGTGATACCTGTTTGTGCAGGTGGTT
>NZ_SZXN01000030.1:19895-21103 GCF_005281195.1 Citrobacter sp. wls613 | reverse complement strand
GAAGCCATAATGGCTCGCTCGTCCTTTCCTTTGCTGGTCAGGGCGGATTCAATTTTGTTGACCGGCCAGCCAAGGCTTTCGCCTTTTTGCAGAAGGATGCTGCCCATACTGGCATCTTCGATAAACACGCCCAGACTGCCGTTGACGGCCACGCATTGGCCTGAAAGCTCGTTGAGTCTTTCAAATACTGAAGGCATCCATACTTCAAGCAGCGCGCCGTCAATCTGCACCACATCCCAGTCGAGGATGGTTAAGCGCATCAGGCCGGGGCGTGTATCAACGGCGTAATAGACAACAGCCGTACCGTCATGCTCAGCTCCGCCTTTAACCGCCGTGTCCATGACGGCAAATACCGCCTGGCACATTTCAGGGTAATCGACCGGCTGATCCTGATTCTCACCCTCGAACCATTTGCGGACGTCGAACAGCGAAGCGGATGACCAGTCTACGAACTGGGCAAGAAACTCCTGACGGAAAACGCGAGGGTCGTTGTTGGCCTCCTCCTTCTCCAGCTCTTCCGGAGGAACGAACGGGTTGGATGACGTAGGCGCGTGGTGCTCGATAAAGCCAAGGTTCTTGTCGTGGCAGATGGCATAGAAGAAGTTATCTTCGTCCACCCCGTCCGGCGTTGAAAATATGTAGGCCCGGCCTTTCGTCGTCAGCAGCGTTGGCTTAATCGACTTCGGCCAAATCTCCCTCAGCATCTCCGGCGACTTGGTAAATGCCGCCTCATCTATCAGGATGATTTCGTATTCACGTCCACGACCAGCCAGTTTGTTGTCGTTGGTGACCCAGAAGTCGATCTTCCCGCCGTTCTTCAGAAGCAGGCGCTTCTCCTGGCGACTAAAGCTTTTCTTAAGCGGCAGCAGGATTTCTTCGAGCTTGTCGTAAATCTCCTGGTACTGGCGATACTCTGCGGTGAAGATACCGACGCGTCCGCCGAGCTCAATGTCCATGCCAGGTCGCTTAAACGGCGAAGTGGCGTAGGTCACGGCAGCACTGGACAGCATGAATGTCTTACCCCAGCGGCGGCCACAGCGGACCGCATGAAGCTGACCATCCCAGGAATCCGACCAGACCTTTAACTGCCCGTCATGCAGCGTAGGCAGGTGAATATCAGCCATATCATCTTCCTGGTATTGGCAATGCGTTATGCACGACGATCGCGTTATCACTACCGCCATCTTTCAATACGCCCACCTCAAGCT
>NZ_SZXN01000030.1:19690-19849 GCF_005281195.1 Citrobacter sp. wls613 | reverse complement strand
GGTCGCCGCTTCTCGGTACGCTGAATCCACCTGCATCTTAGCGAGGTTCCCCTTCGTGTACTCGAGGGACTCAATGCGCGCCGTATTGCGGTGCATGGATTTCTCAGCAGAGGATATGAGGTCGTGTAGCACTTTGGCCTCCTCTCCGTCCTTACCTTC
>NZ_SZXN01000030.1:19254-19648 GCF_005281195.1 Citrobacter sp. wls613 | reverse complement strand
TATTCTCCGCAGCGGTCAGGCTCGCAGCTCGCAGCCAGAATAATTCGTCATCCAGCGTCAGCGCCTGAGCATCTTCAGTCACAGCGTCAGAGAGCAGCATGCGGCGACCATAGCCACCGTGTTTCAGTGCATGCTGATTGCCGGGCTGGAATGGGTTTGTCGGAGGTGACCGCCTGGTACCGCGTATCGGTTTCGCGCCTCCGGAAATCGGGGGTTTCTGCGATTCGCTGTTTTCTTCTTGCTTCTTTACGGTGTTGCGAATGGTCTTTGATGGCTTCTGCGAATTCGCAGATTTCTTCGCACTTCCCTTTTGCGAATTCGCACCATAACTCGTTACCTTGATATAGCGCTTCGCACTTGAGTAATTCAGTCCCTGCGCTTCGCACCAGTCTCT
>NZ_SZXN01000030.1:18890-19134 GCF_005281195.1 Citrobacter sp. wls613 | reverse complement strand
CCTGCTGTTTGACATTATCGGAGCCACTTGGTGAATGGCTCCTGTAATGCCGCTATTTGCCGACGCAATTCTGCGTAGGCTACCCTGCTTTCGCTTCCATCAGCGTGACCATATCGGGATCCATCTGGCTGACGATCCGATCACGCGCGCAGTTGAGCAGTTTCTTGCGGCCACCGACGCCCCACTTGTTCATTGCCCGGGCGCAGGCACTGACCTCTTTGGTCTCATTTGCGATCAGTAAGTC
>NZ_SZXN01000030.1:17944-18824 GCF_005281195.1 Citrobacter sp. wls613 | reverse complement strand
ACATGTTGGTGATTCCGCTGAGTACCGCTTCACGGAAGGTGTTATACACCCGGATTTCAAATTTCGGACTCAACCAGGCCGCATATCGAATTGCGAGTAACTCTAGTCCCCAAACACCTGATTCAGTGCCGCCCTTAACTACCCGAGTCGAAGCTATTTTCGTAGCTTCGGTCAGTTCGTCAGCAAAGCGTCTGATCTGTGCGCTTTTAATGAAGTTACTTGGACGCTGTGATTCAGTGGCCTCTCCATTGGAGACTGCTGCTGCATGCAGGTCGTTGAGGTTATACCGGCCATCGTCATCGACTCGAACGGATACGCCGTTTACTGCAACTGTTGGGTATGTCATTGCGTTTACCTTACTTTGAGATGAACCTTTGCCGCATAGGAGATCAGCCCGTCGAGGCTCGCCAGCACTAACTGACTCCTCAAAGGCTCATTCCAAATGGTTGGGTTCGACGTGGTTTAATGCGCTGCGGTGCGCGGTGAAATGCGGATACAAAAAAGCCCCGCACGATGGCGAGGCTTGATTCTGCTCTTTTCCAGAGCGAAATATTAAGAGCGGATACAAGTGTTACAGCATGCTCTATTTATATTGCTCATTTGCTCAATAGTCAATATTTGCTCGGTTAGTTCAGGCACTGCGTATTGATGTACTCCTGCAGGTAGTTAACCTGCGCGGTTATCCTGTCGATTCCACTTCGGAGACGGTAATAATTGAGTTCAGCATCTGCTGTAAGTCTTGGGCTTTCTCCATCGCCCATGCCGCTGGCTCCGGTCGTTGATTTTGCACAGGTGGCGGCGACTTGCAGGCGCTTACGACCAGCAGAAACATCAGCGCGGAGACTTTCGATAGTCGCATTAGCATCAGAAAGCTCCTTCG
>NZ_SZXN01000030.1:17690-17934 GCF_005281195.1 Citrobacter sp. wls613 | reverse complement strand
GCATCAGAAAGCTCCTTCGTGTATTTGACATCCAGTGCAGCAACGTCACGCTGGCGAGTTATCATGTCGGTGATGGTGGCGTTAGCCAGATTCAGCGCCTTAGTTTTCTCATCTCGCTGCTTCTTGTATTCGGTGGCGTTGTCGCGGTAGTTATTAACAGCCCAGCCAAGCGATACCAGCAGGCAGATAATCACAGCCCATATAGCTGCGGTTACGCGGCTCATTTCTGGCTCCACTCGCAGAC
>NZ_SZXN01000030.1:16808-17664 GCF_005281195.1 Citrobacter sp. wls613 | reverse complement strand
CACGGCGGGTGATTAGCCCTTTCCACTGCTGCCCACCGGCATATGTCCAGCGCTGCAATTCTTTGCATGCGCCGGGCAAGTCGCCGGAGTTAAGTTTTTTCAGCAGAGTGGATTTACCGAAAGCACCAGACCCGACGTTGTAAGCAAACGAGTACAGCGCGGCGCGGGTGGTTACAGGTATTTTTACCTTGATAAGCGGATCAATCTGGTTAGCGACTTTGTACAGGTCATCATTCAGGAGAGCATCGCATTCTTTGTCCGTGTAACGGTGACCGCGGCGGATATCGTTGCCAGTGTGTCCATCACATACCGTCCATACACCGACTACGTCCTGATACGGATAATATCTGCGTCCTTCCAGACCATCAGCATTACCCAGCATTACCGCGGCAATCGTAATAGCGCCGGATCCGCCAAGAATCGCACCAACCAGTTTATTCCTGAGCGTCGGGTTCATCGTGGCTCCTGCTGCGTCGATTATCTTCGCGGATCTTGAAATAGAGGTTTGTCAGATACGTCAGTACGGCAACGACTATGCCAACGAGTACGCCAATGGCGTTCCACTGCTCAGGACTGTAGGCGTTAAGCATGCCGTTCAGGATGCTACCGGCAGAAGCGCCATAGGCTGCACCAGTGGTTAGTTTTTCCATGCGATACATGCTCTCACCTCGCGTTGTTAGCGGGTGCTGTGTCGTAGTAGGGGAAAGGCCGTCCGACACGATAGCTACGTGGCTTCTGAGGGTGATTGTCGGCGGCCTGAATAAAGAGCCCACGGCGCGGTGGGCAAGAGGGTAAGGCATGTTTGGCTCTGCGGCCTGATTTCCCAGCTGGCGGGATTTGGTGCAATAAAAAAGCC
>NZ_SZXN01000030.1:14473-16757 GCF_005281195.1 Citrobacter sp. wls613 | reverse complement strand
GCTTGCATATGCTTGGTGATTTTCTTCTTCACCTCGCTCTTTCGCCTTTGACGTCCGAGCATACAGTAATTATGCATCTTCAAAACTTGTTTTCAAGTCTTTTTTGCAGGTTTCTTTATTTTCGATACCAAGTTCTGCAATTAACGTGAAGAAGACAGCAGAATTGAACAACTCGATGCACCAGCGAACGCGATCGATGCACTGCTTTTCGGTAAGAAATGGGGCGTGGCAGTGCTGCATCCATCGGGCCATATCATTGATGGTCTTTCGCCAGGTGTAATAGTCCTTTCCGATTTCGTAGACGATGCTGTTTGTGGCGAATGATTTGAGAATCATGCGCTCCATGAATTCAGCTTCTTCCTCGTCAGCCGCCTTCCCCATCAGGTCAGATAGTGACTTCTTAGGCCAGATGATAGCCTTTGCCTGGGTGATCAGCTGATCGCCAGTGAATCCCATCTTGCGCAGCCCAGCCAGAACCGTGGTTATGCGCTCTTGCTGCTCACCAGTCCACCCGGTAAGAATCATCGACCACATGCCGCCGCCGTCGGTCAGGTGCTCCGTACCACTCCCGCCAAACTCTCTGCCCCACAATCCGAGCAGAGAGCGAACCCAGCGGCTTTGTGATGGGGTCAGGCGGCGGTATTTCCCCAGGTACGACCGGCGAGGAACGGAGGCCAACTTCATCCAGGAACATTCAGGATCGGCACGCAGTACCGAGGATTTCTGGTAGTTATTGATTTCGGTGCGGGTCATGCTGCCTCCCTGGTTTTGACGAGCTGACGCCTCAGGGAGCTGTAATGCTTCCTGATGGCTTCGAGTTCTTCGATGGTGTATCGGTGTGGAACGTTGTTGTTTTCGAGCGCCTCGACGCGCTCAGTGCCAATTTTGCGTATCAGGCGAATACGGTACTGCTGCTGATTACCAGAAAGCTGGACGTTACAGTGATGACACTGTTTATTGATATTGTCTTCGGTGTAGCGGAGATGTGACGCTTTCCCACGTGAACGGTAATGCCCGGCTTCCCACTGGACGGTGTCTAACGTTCCGCAACTGATGCATGGCAAATCATGGTCACGCTCACGGATGTAGTCATTAACGACTCGCTGAGTTACATCTTCCCAATGCCTGAGAGGTTTGACGGCTGCTTTTCGTTTACGCCATGCAACGCGATCCGCTTTCTGTTTGTCGGCGAGTTGTTTTTCTCGCTTCTCCTCCAGCACCTGTAGAGCGTATTCAGCGCCATGCTCAGGACAGCACCACCAGACGTTATCGAAGGTGGCTATGAATTTGGTCTTGCAGATTTTGCAGCTGCGGCGGGTAGGTTTACGCATGGGAACCTCCAAATCGGGAAGCCCATTCCATAGCAAGGCGGGATTCATCGCCCCAACGGACATTACGCTCTGCGCCAAAGGCGTGGATCAGTTCGATAAGGTCGCGCATCTGGCCGACTGTCATCTTGCTGGTTGACTGTCCCAACACTACGAATCCATCACCAGCCAGGTTAGGCACAACTTCCTGCTTAACCAGCGCGGCGGTGAAGATGTGCTTCCACGACTCGGATGAGAGCTTTCGCCCATGCCATTCAACCTGGCTGCTGACGTCGCCCAAAACTGCCCAAAGCTTGGAGTTCTGGTCAATGGAGCGGGTCATCTCTTTTATCTCGATGACGACCGGGCGCTTCTCATCAATCTGCAACTGGTTAATCGCATTGATAGCATTGGCGAGAATGTTGGTATTTCGAAGGAGGAATTGTTGCTTCATACGCCACCTCCGAGAGGTAACGCAGAATGCAGAAAACCCTCAGCATTAGATAACGCTGACGGCATATGGTAGGTCGTACTCTTTGTGTTTCGCATCTAATTTCCCAATCAGATGCAGAGGTCACAGCCGGGTGCTCAATCCGACTGCGACATAATTATAACACTAATTTTGAGAGTGGGTAATGTTGCTTGACGTTGCGCGGATTAATATTTGTAGCGGTTTTCCGGGAGAAAAGCGTATTCGTAAGTGAAGTTGAATGCTTCGTTTTCGGTGTTGAACCGGCGCTCGGTGATATCTCTCCAGTGCCCTCCCCTGAAATACTTCTGAGCTACCCACTTTCCCTCAAACGGAAATACGGCATACGCACCGACATACCGGTTATCAGTATGCGGATCCGGATATGACTCGCCTTCTGCCAGAGTGTAAAACTTTATGCCGCTTACAATGAGGCAACCCATTACTTCTTCTCGTTCTGGGCTGCCATATCCAGGTATCGCGGGTCGGATGATTTCGGTAGAGTCCG
>NZ_SZXN01000030.1:13609-14414 GCF_005281195.1 Citrobacter sp. wls613 | reverse complement strand
GCGCTCCATGAAGTATTCACGTAGATGCTCTGGCTGCTCGCGGGCTACCTGCTCAGCGATTACCGGCATGTTCAGGCGCTCTTTGTACGCTACACCTGAAGCCGCTAGGTCAACGTTAACCTTGTCCTGATCTTCTTTCGATTTTGCTGCGATGTTATGTCCTGACATGATGAATCCCCCTCGATGCTTTGAGAGGGATTATACATCACGATGGCAGCGCTTCATGTTTAAGCATCAATATTCACCTTGATAGCGAAAACATTGACCGGATCTGGACCGAAGTGCTTGTGAATGATGGATTGAACTTTATATCCTTGATATGGAACATCAATCCGACGGTCTGAATCATCAGCGCGAGGATATCCTCGAGTGATAATTAGGCGATCATATTCTCGGTTAACCAGGCGCTTTCGCCAGTAGTCATTCAGCAACCGGTACTCGAATTTCTTCTCTCCAGACTTCATCTGGTCGAAGTATTCACCGTTAACTGCCAGTTGAAGGTTAGCCACGCTTCACCTCCTGTTGCGGTGCTGCTTGGTACGCGCTACCTTCCTGTCCTGGTTCATTGCTTCCGGTGCATGCATGTCTGTGGTCATTGGCGTGCGGGCAGCGCTTGTTTCCGCAGTCAGGGCAGACAACAAACCGCATGTCGCTCATCGTCACCGGTCGGCAA
Source organism: Citrobacter sp. wls613 (assembly GCF_005281195.1). NCBI lineage: Bacteria > Pseudomonadati > Pseudomonadota > Gammaproteobacteria > Enterobacterales > Enterobacteriaceae > Citrobacter > Citrobacter sp. wls613. The sequence goes on along the minus strand of NZ_SZXN01000030.1, from coordinate 13,741 downwards.
GTGTGACACCAACAACCCGGAGTTACCGGAGAGTTGGCAGCCTGAGCAGTAGGCGTGTTCATGTGGTTATTCCATGAGCCAACTTCGTCCAGTTGCTCGGTATTACCGAACGACTGAAGCATGGCGGTGCGG
>NZ_SZXN01000030.1:13423-13501 GCF_005281195.1 Citrobacter sp. wls613 | reverse complement strand
TCCATCGCAGCGGGCACAGATACTGGCGCTGGCGGGGCGGTGTAGAGCGGAGTCGGGTCGCTATACTCAGCTAACTTC
>NZ_SZXN01000030.1:13027-13371 GCF_005281195.1 Citrobacter sp. wls613 | reverse complement strand
CCATGCTGGCGAGAAGCTGGCGGGCCATTTCCTCGATAACTTCGCTATCGCATACTGCCAATAAATTCGTCATGTGCATTGCACACGGCTTGTACGTCGCCTTTCTTGCAAGCTCTGCGATTTCTTCCAAGTGTTCTTTGGTGAATTTGGTCATTGGTTAATCCTCAATCACACGAAACAAAACAGACTGCTGAAAGCCGGTAAGAAACCATAGCCCATCGACTCGCTGGCTCATCTCGTACCAGTCTTCCGGGTTAAGGTCGGACACGAGGTTGTCACCACAAATACAAGTATCTGGTCCGCGTTTCTCGGAATCATAAATATCACCAGGTGAGAACCACTCA
>NZ_SZXN01000030.1:12768-12939 GCF_005281195.1 Citrobacter sp. wls613 | reverse complement strand
CACTCCCCCTTCACGCCAATGCCAGCGGCGCGGATTTCGTGAATAGCGTTGTCATTACCAGCACACCAACCCTCGGCATAATCCCGGCTAAATCCACTAATGAGCATCACCTCTGCTACGTCGTATTTGCGCAAGTCAACCTGACGCGACTCCAGTTCTGCTATGCGCTCT
>NZ_SZXN01000030.1:12095-12542 GCF_005281195.1 Citrobacter sp. wls613 | reverse complement strand
GTTTGTTGAGTGCTGTCATTGGGCTGCCTCCTGGCGAATTTTCTGCGCTAAATCGTCAAGCATGTTTGCATAATTAAATTGGTTTACGTCATCAAGGGCACAAGCCGCCATCTCCACACCCTGCGCCCGCACTTCAGCCAGGAATGCGTCGGTGGCCGGGGTTTTATTTTCGGCCTGAAGCCACTGGTTGTAGTGATAATCAAACATTCCAGTTGGGTGCCCGCATCCACCGTGGGTGTGGTTTTTCATGGCGTCACCACACATGCAGTAGTCATTGTCTGCATTGTTGATAATCTTAATGAGTTGCTGCATTCTCTCGCTGGTTTTATCGCTCTCCGCCGCCAGCTCCCTGCACTTGCTCTCGGCGTTAGCGAGCTGCACTGCCATGTCTGTGAGCTTTTGCTCTGATGCTAATTCAGCGGCTTGCCAACCACGCCAAGCCCAGAA
>NZ_SZXN01000030.1:11749-12050 GCF_005281195.1 Citrobacter sp. wls613 | reverse complement strand
CAACTTTGCCCGTCGTAGATGAAATCTCCGCCCGTGTAATAGCCTGTCGCATCGTCACCGTGGAAGTTGGCCGCGTTTAGTGCATCGTTGCCCCACTCATATTCACTAACCAGAAATGCTTCAAATTTTTCTCTGCTAGTCATAATCCTACCCTCATAAAAAAAGGCCCGCTAAGCAGGCCTGTTAATCGATGTTTTTGCGTATCGCATAAAAAAGGCCGACTATCACGGCCACGCTTGCAGATAGCTCTGCTATGTAAGGTTCAGTCATGCTCGCTTCACTCCGAATGTCTTAACCAGTG
>NZ_SZXN01000030.1:7072-11680 GCF_005281195.1 Citrobacter sp. wls613 | reverse complement strand
GATACGAGCTATCTCTGTCTCTGGAAACATGCTGGATGCCATCTGCTCAAGTGCGCCTTTAAGTGGCTTGCTATCAACCTTTTCGATACGTGCCAGAGCAAATGCCTTGAGTGACTGCTTGATGCTTCGACCGTCTACGCGAGCACATGCGCGGCATAGTTCTGCGTGGAGGATGGTTTCAGGAAATTCGTTATATTCCTGCTCAATGATTTCTCGCGTGTTACGTGCTTCTTTCATGCTTATCTCCCGCCCCTGACTTCTGCCAGACGCTGATTGAATAGGTTGCTTAGTGGGTTGATTTCGCTGTTGTCGCATCGCGCTGGTCGTGATTTTTGTTTCGCAATCCGATCTGCAGGATTCACAACGTAGTAGCGGTATCGTTTTTCACACCCTTCACGGCGCAAAACTCCGGCTCCTGACTGCTTAAACAGCACGGAAGTAACCGACCCTTTGGCAATATTCATTTCTCGGATGACGTCTGACATGTAGCATCCTGGGTGATCGGCGATAAACTGAATAATCGCATCGGTCTGGCCTTTGTTATTCATACGTCCGCCCCTTTGGAATACCGGCTGCCGGTGTGTTTTGTGGTTGATATCCTGCGAACTTCATCCTGATCGCATGGCATGAAGTGACCGTTAACGAATCGCTGGTAAACGGTACCGAGCGTGCCGAACCTGTTTTTTGTCACGATGACCTCAGCAAATGGCGCTGCCGGGGAATGCTCGTCGTACACAGCCTCGCGGTAGAGCATGATGATGCTGTCTGCGTCCTGCTCAATGCTGCCGGAGTCGCGCAGGTCAGCGTTGGTTGGACGCTTGTTTGGGCGCTTCTCAACGTCACGTGACAGCTGGCTCAATGAGATGACCGGGCTCTTCAAATCCTTCGCCATGGCTTTCAGGCTGCCGGAGATATGCGCGATCGCTAGGTCGTTACGGTCTGCTTTCGGCTTGGATATCAGGCCGAGGTAGTCAACCAGGATAAGCGACAGTGACGGGTGCTCCTGCTTGTGGCGTTCGGCGATGCTGCGGATCTCTTCGACGGTCAACTTCGACGCATCAACCATCCACACATCCAGGTCTTTCAAGTGGCAAATAGCGCTGAACACCCGCGCCCAACCCTCGTCGTCCATGTTGGCCGGATTACGCAGAACGCTGACGGACATGTTTTCTCGACCGGCAATGCTGCGCTCGGCGATTTGGAGGTTGCTCATCTCCATGCTGAAAATCAGCACACCGCGCAAGCTGTCAGTGCCGGGCATTGGTCGACTGGCCACACCCTCTGCAATCTTCAACGCCAGCTCTGTCTTGCCCATACCAGGCCGCGCCGCGATAATCACCAGGTCTTCCGCGTTCATGCCGCCGGTAATGGCGTCCAGTTCGTCGATACCGGTCTTCATGGTGTCTGACTCGTCGCCGTTTTTAAGCCGGTTCTCCAGCGTATCGGCGTAATCATTCAGCACTTCGCCGAGTCTTACTGGGCGCACTTCTGTTTTTGGCTTCCTGATGGTGCTCAGGCGACGCATTAGCTCGTCCATTGCTGATGCTGCACCGTCCAGAGTTCCGTTGCTCACGTCGCCGCGTAGCTCGTCTATGGCATGCAGGAACAATCGTCGCTGATACTGGTCAGCAAGCATATCGGCGTAACCAGAGAGGTTTGCAGCGCTTGGGCATGCTCTGGCGGTCATCATCACATCGGTAGCATGTTCATCGCCGCACTCTTCAGCGACCATCAGAGCGTCAATCAGGTTGCGATTTCTGGCTTGTTTGCGTATCACCTCAAAAGCTTTCCGGTAGAGCGGGATGGTGAATGCGTCAGCTTCCATCCGGGCTAGAACGTCACTTGCCGCCGGGGTCAGTCCGCCGAGAAGTAACCCGCCAATCACGCTGGCCTCGATATCCTGTCTCATAGTGTTCCCTCACGAATTGCCACCAGAACTTTCGGGCGTAGCAGGTAATCAAAATTTGCTACCCAGTCACGATCGTTATCACCGAAATGGAATGGTCTGGCAGCTGCCATGAACGCTTTCACATAGGCGCGGAATCCGTCGATGTTTTTGGTAGCAAGAGAGTTAACCAGTTTGCGAATTTTTCGCTTCCGCTCTTCGTTGGCTTCCACTGCGTGAGGCAATCTCTCCCCTGCAATCTCGTTGTAGGCGGACAGGTATTCGTCGTAATCGAAATTAACTGGTTTTCGCTTTTCAGGTTTAACCGGTCCGCGGTCATCGCAAGATGACTGTGTGTTTTCTTTCTTTTCTTTCTTTTGAATAGTTTCTTTTGTGTTTAGCTGAGTTGGCTTATACCCATTAGCTAATTTGGCTAATGTTTCGTTAGCTGTTTTAGCTAATGTTTCGCTATGTTGGCTAATCTCAAAATTCCACTCAGAGATCACCTTGTTTATCCCAATTGCCAGGCCATTAGTAACGATGATGTTCATAGCAATCATCTCGTTTTTAGCCTTGCAAACGTGTGTATGGTGAATGCCGGTCATCATGGCTATCTGTGTGTTTGTGATCCGGTCAAACTTCTTACCGAATCCGTAGGTCTTTCGGATCAACGCCAGAACAACCTTCAGCTGGCGAGCTGTCAAATCGGCAGCCATAACCGCTTCCAGCAGCTCGTTAGCGACGCGGGTATACCCATCATCGAGATCTGCCACCTGACGCTCCACGGCCGCCAGAGACGGCCTGATTGGTGTTACTGTTGCAGGGCTACTCATGACCGTTCTCCTTCCGCTTTAGTTCTTCGATGATGGCTCTCAGCTTTGTACCGACAGCCGGGTTACAGGATTTGATGAACCGGTCACGAGCAATATTTTTATGTACTGACGCCTGGTAAAAACGAGTTTTCTTAGGCATAATTACTCCTGTGAATTGATCCAGTTATTCGGCTAGAATTTCATGGTTATCTGATCAGAGCGTTCGGTTGCAGCCGGACGCTTTTTCTTTCCGCACATCCTCTCTTCCAGCAAATCAGCCAGTCCCACAACCACACGTGAAATGTCGTCGTCAGTAATCGAGTAACCGATGAATTCGAGTAGTGCAGCCATGCGCGGGATGTAGTGCTTCTTCCACTGCGTTACCGATGATTTGTTTACGCCGAGATGCTCAGCTACCTGGGTAGTTCCGAGAATGGCGATACGGTTTAAGATCCAGCTCTCAATGTTTCGAGCGCTGGCTTTGTTGCGTTTCGTTAAGTCGTCCATATGTGATAATTCCTTTGGTGTGAAATAGTTAATTGATAAATGTTTGTTCTTTTTATCGTGCACCATTGACAGTCAACCTTGACCACGCCGGGCACCCGACCATATACCGGGCCGTTCGGTAATATTTTTAAAGAGATTTTTTAGGCAGTAAAAATGCCTGGATACAGCACTTCCTTTGACAGACCGGTCGCTTCTTCGTATTTGCGCATCTTGGTAACCGGGAGGCTTCCGCCTCGCTTTTTAAGCATGTTGATGGCCTGAGGAGTAACCCCTACCTTTTCGGCTAGGATTTTCTGAGAACCACCAACAGCACTGATAGCCATGTCAAGAGGAGTAACAGTCTTCGGTTTGTTGATCATGTCTTACTCCAGTTAACGTTAATCAACACCATGTTAATTCATGACGTGGATTAAATCAACATCATGATGATGGAAAAAATACACATCATGTTTACCATGGAGGGAAGCGGAGGTTTTATGAGTGGAATTGCAGAAAGAATCCGGCATTTACTTGCCAGAGAAAATATGAAGCAGAAGGATTTAGCTGAACAGCTTTCTACGAGTGCGCAGACTGTTAATAACTGGATTAAGCGTGACTCCATAAGCCGTGAGGCTGCTCAGCAAATTTCAGAGAAGTATGGGTATTCTTTAGACTGGCTTTTAAATGGCAAGGGATCACCAAAGATAACTGATGATGCTGGAATCCCTCCTGAATCAGAATGGGGAACCGTAGACGCATGGGACAAGAACACGCCACTACCAGATGATGAGGTTGAAGTGCCGTTCCTTAAGGACATTGAATTTGCATGTGGTGATGGGCGCGTACATAGCGAAGATCATAACGGTTTTAAGCTGAGGTTCTCAAAGGCAACATTGCGTCGCGTTGGGGCAAATAGCGATGGTTCTGGCGTTCTTTGTTTCCCGGCAACCGGTGACAGCATGGAACCAGTAATACCTGATGGGACAACCGTTGCGGTAGACACGAATAATAAGCGCATAGTCGATGGTAAACTTTATGCTATCGCTCAGCCAGGTGGCGGAGACGATAAGTTGAAGCGCATAAAACAGCTATATCGCAATCCTGGTGGAATGCTGACTATACGCAGCTTTAACCGGGAAGATGAGACAGCGAACGAAGCTGATGTAGAAATCATTGGTCGCGTATTCTGGTACTCTGTATTGCTATAGATAGTAAGTGACCCGGCCACCGCGCCGGGTTTTCTTTGCCTTCCGATCCCGCTAGCCCGCCACCTGCCCGACACTATAACCAATTGATTATTATAGTAACGCGGTATTGGCGCGACCATTTTCCCGCCAGATGGTCACCACCAAAATCCCTATTTACTCCTGCACTTTTTCGCCGCTCCTGCACTTTTTCGCCGCTCCTGCACTACTGCCCTTTCCT
>NZ_SZXN01000030.1:6601-6944 GCF_005281195.1 Citrobacter sp. wls613 | reverse complement strand
GCCAATAATCAACTCAGCAACTGCTCCGCCAATCTCGCCAGCAATGAAAGCTGCACGATCGTCCAATAGCTCATTCCGTCCCATATCCATTCCTAAACCCATAACAAAGCCCTCTTTGATGTTTTTCTGAGCATAACACCAACAAAGCACAAAAATAAATAAACATACAAATCAACATGAAGGAATAAAATCAACATAATTAATCCACACCGTGTTGACTATCAAATCCACATGATGTTTAATTACCCCATCGAAACAACACAGCGTTTCGGTCAGTCGAACGGCGCGACAGTAAATCATGCGTCGGGCACTAGGCGGGTTCAGGATGAACGGCAATTGGATG
>NZ_SZXN01000030.1:6061-6545 GCF_005281195.1 Citrobacter sp. wls613 | reverse complement strand
AATGCAGCTGCCAGACAGCAACCGGAAAGATAAGCAACCCGGCACCGCACCACAAAATATTTCAGATGTTTTTGCTTATGTTGACAACTAGAAAAGTTGCTTTAGAAATAGATTAAATAAAAATGGAGATCGCAATGACCATCATAACTTACGGGAAATCGTCGGGACCCTCTACTTCTAAAGGAAGGCGCAGGCTTAGAAGATTAGAGGCTGCAAAGTTAAGAGCATCAGAAGCTGGCGTCGAGCTACCACCATATGTAAGAAGCGAGACTAAAGCAGAAAAGATAGGAAGGCGTGAAGCATGCCCTAGACACCTACTTGCAACGATAACCAACCTCTCATTTAGACCTTACTCTGGCGATATCTCTACCAGTTCGGATGACGCGATATTTAAGGTTGTTAATCACGCTCATCAGCGACAACGAAATAAGAAATGGTAATGAAACCCGCCTGGAGCGGGTTTTTTATTGCCTATTTGCAGTGC
>NZ_SZXN01000030.1:5849-6031 GCF_005281195.1 Citrobacter sp. wls613 | reverse complement strand
CAAGCCAGCGATGCGCTCAGAGGTGGTAACCATCACTACGCTGGTGAATCAGTATTCAGGATCAACTTGTTTGCCAGATGTGGCGCTGTACGCCGCTGGACATCGCAGCAGCAAATCGGTTACGGCACGTTAATTAACTTATGAGGTTAGGCAATGGGTGAAAAGCAATTGAGGTCTATTGA
>NZ_SZXN01000030.1:4997-5808 GCF_005281195.1 Citrobacter sp. wls613 | reverse complement strand
ACTGTGTGCGTTGTGGTCACTCTCCCGTGAACGTCATTACCGCCGCTCCAGTGGGAATGGTTCACTTTAACGACGCGGCGGAATGCCCTTCGTGTGGACTTAAAGGTCATGCTGAGGTTGATGGACCGGAAGAAGCTTATGTTGTCTGGGATGATTTTTAAAACAACGCAAATATCAAATAGGTCGCTACGGCGGCCTTTTTATTAGCTCACGATACAAACAGAGGGTAAGGCGATGGAAGAACAGGCTAACAAGATTCTTGTTGATCTTTTGCAGAAAGCGGTTGGTGGTATTGATGCCGCAGTGTCATTCAGTCAGGCTCAGATACCAGATGTCGTTCATCAGCTGTTGGTATGGTCTTCAGTTAGTTCTGCAATGTTTCAGTTTCTTGGTGCTCTCATGGTTGCAGGATCATTTTTCGCTTTGTACCACATAACTAAATGCAGGAGACGCGGAGATGAATGGACAATTTATGAGGGTGAAAGGTCAATAAGTTCTATTGCATTTGAGTTATGCCGACCGGTTATTTTGTCAATGTCCGTTTTAGGTGTATTCATCATCATGATCAATTTCGACTGGCTGAAAATTTGGCTGGCCCCGAAGCTTTACCTCCTCGAATACGCAGCATCACTCATCAAATAGACCCTCTTCGGAGGGTTTTTTATTGCTGATACCAAAGCATCTTCACGAGGGTGCTCCGTTATCAGGGCGGCTATCCACCGCTTAAATGTCTGCATATGCAGAGGTCTTTAGTTCAGCGGCGCGGCTTAAGCGCGGAGATGATTATGCAAATTAACCTGGAAGTACCAAA
>NZ_SZXN01000030.1:4208-4953 GCF_005281195.1 Citrobacter sp. wls613 | reverse complement strand
GTAACGACCGCACCGGCGCAGCATGGCTGGTCTCATTTGATTATCGCGATGGAACTTACTGGCATGAGCCGCAGGGGAATCTGCGCAATATTCGCCGTCCGTATGCCTCGCTATCTGTTGAGCCAAATCTGGTGCCGGCGGGGACTCATTAATGGGAACTCTATTCGCGCTTGTAATGACCGTTGCAATGACAAATGGCGAGTATCACGACGTAATTCTCGGTGTTTACGACAGCCATAATGAATGCCAGCAGGCGGCGTCTGAACAGAAGGTTTCAGCAGACTGTTGGCCAGTTGAAGGGATTCTTCGCAACGGCGAGTTCCCGGCACAGGAAGTCGCGCAGAAATAACCCAACCCATTCCCCCTACTCGTCCGGCTATCGCAGACGGGAAGCGCACAACCAAATTTCAGGAGCCGATTATGGCTGCATATCTCGTTCAAGACCGTATCGAGGCGCAGAACTGGACGCGCCATTATCAGCAAATAGCCAGAGAAGAGCGTGAATCTGAACTGGCTAATGACCTTGAGAAAGGATTGCCACAGAGCAAGCTGGAGTCGTTGTGCGTTGACGAACTGCAACGACGCGGGGCCAGCAAGAAGGCCATTTCTCGCGCGTTTGATGACGACGTCGAGTTTCAGGAAAAGGCCGCCGAATTTATTCGCTACATGGCAGAGACAATCGCCAATCACCAAACAGATATTGATGAGGGATAGTAACAATGAGCCTCAGCATTGTTGAGTTCGT
>NZ_SZXN01000030.1:2641-4135 GCF_005281195.1 Citrobacter sp. wls613 | reverse complement strand
GACCAGTCAGTCACATGGGCTAAGGAAAGCCAGTTCGCTATTCAGTACTTCCAGCGCAACGACTACTTAGCCAAGACGGCACTATCAAACCCTACCAGCGCACAGAACGCCATCATCAACGTAGCGGCAATCGGCATCACTCTTAACCCGGCTAGCAAGCTGGCTTATCTGGTCCCACGCGACGGCATGGTGTGTCTTGATATCAGCTATATGGGACTTCTCCATCTTGCGCAGTCTACCGGATCCATTAAGTGGGGCCAGTGCAAACTGGTTTATTCAAACGACACGTACGAATCAAACGGACTTGATACCGCACCAACGCACAAATACAACGCATTCGGCGATCGCGGTGACGTAGTCGGCGGTTACTGCACGGTTAAAACTGCTGACGGCGATTACCTGACAGAAGAAATGAGCCTGGCAGAAATCAAAGCAACTGAAGCTACCAGTAAGGCCAAAAATGGCCCGTGGAAGAACTTCTGGGAAGAGATGGCACGTAAGACCATCGTTAAGCGAGCCAGTAAGTACTGGCCTCGTGCTGAGCGTCTGGATAACGCGATCCACGTCATCAACGAAGATGAAGGAGTTTACCAGGAGCCAGTTATGGCTCACAAGTCAGAGGAAGATATTCGCGATGACGCCAGAAAGCAGCAGCAAGAAATCATGGATAAGGCGCAATCGCTGTGCGAAGAAATGGCTCAGGCCGAAACAATGGCAGATCTGAAGCGTCATTTTGCTGAAGCATACCGACTCACGGCAGGGATGAAGTTGCAGCAAAACATCCAGGCCATTTATTCAGAATGCAAAATCAAATTTGAGGAGGCCGCATAATGCCCGCTCTTTACCAGATCGCTAACGACTTCGCCAAACTTACCGACTCAGATATGCCGACTGAAATGATTGCCGACACTCTTGATGGTATTGAGTGGGAACTTGAGGCAAAGGTCGAGCAAATCCTTGCAGTTTGCAAAAACGAACTAGCTGATGCCGAGGCTCTCAAGGAAGAGGCCCGCCGACTTATTGAACGAGCAAAAGCATCTGAGAACCGCGTGGTTAGCCTTAAAGAATATGTCGCCAGATCACTTGAGACTGCCGGGAAGAAATCCATGAAAGCTGGATTGCACCAGGTAACTGTCCGCGCCCCGTCAAAGTCCGTTGAAATCACCGACGTTAACGCCATCCCGCCTGACTTTGTCGAGTATGAAACAACAATCAAGCCTGACAAGCTGGCGATAAAGCACCAAATTGAGGCCGGAATTGATATCCCTGGCGCTCATATCAAACTCGGTAAGCCATCACTAATCATCAAATAACAGGTGATTTCAATGAGCGAACTTTGGCAACCGTGGGAAAACCTGTTCCTGCATGACGTATGCAAAACAATGCCGCTGCCCATTATCGCCGAAAAGCTTGAGCGCACGGAACGCGCCATAGTCACTCAGGCATCGCGTATTGGCGCACCACTACCATCTCGAATGACCGGAAGAGCATGGA
>NZ_SZXN01000030.1:1702-2585 GCF_005281195.1 Citrobacter sp. wls613 | reverse complement strand
CTCAGAGGAAGAGATAGCCACGGCAACTGGTCGCTCCATTTACTCAGTCAGAAGCAAGCGTGACGCGCTGGCCCGCTCCGGAGGATTAACTATGCGTGAATGGTCAACGGAAGAGTTAGCAATACTCATGCGCTACACCAACGCAGAAGTAACAGAGATTACCGGTCGGAGTATCGAAGAGGTCGGAGATAAGAGGCTGTCTGTGAATATTGAGCGGAATGGATGGGATGTAAGAAATCCTGAACGGGAGGATTAATGACTGATTACACCGGCAGCAACACGCCAGCAGATCAGCGTGATTTGTGGCGCACACCACCGGCACTGTTCGCAGCGCTTGATGCTGAGTTCTGCTTCCAGTTGGATGCTGCAGCCGCGCCGCATAACTCGCTGTGTCGCAAGTTCATCACAGCAGATCAGGACACGCTGGAAACTCCGTGGGGCGATTACCTCACCATTCCCGGTTATGCATGGCTAAACCCACCTTACAGCGACATCACGCCATTCGTGAAGAAGGCCGCTGCTGAGAGCAAGAACCAGATCGGAACGGTCATGCTGGTTCCGGCAGACACTTCGGTTGGCTGGTTCAAAGAGGCAATCCAGACTGCAAGCGAAGTTCGATTCATCACCGCAGGGCGGCTGGCATTTATCAACCCGGTTACCGGTAAGCCAGTCAGCGGCAACAATAAAGGGTCGATGCTCATCATCTGGCATCCGTACCCGCGTACACACTGCCACTTCGCAACTGTGGAACGTGACGAATTGATGTCTTTCGGAGCGAAACTCCTCGCCCGCCGGGAGGCAGCATGACACCAGAACAGGATAACGCTATCCGCACACAGGGTCGTAAATGCGTGGCAGAGATTCAGCAGGCACTGAAATGCAG
>NZ_SZXN01000030.1:0-1665 GCF_005281195.1 Citrobacter sp. wls613 | reverse complement strand
GAATGCAGTGGTGCCGCCAATACTCAAGAAGCATCACCAGAAAATTGCGCCGCTGGGTATCAGCCTGGTGGCATTCGTTAGCAGCATCGGTCGGATGCAAGGCCGGTACGGAGTCGAATCATGACGCTAACCAAACGAATCACAAGGTCGCTATGTCGGCCTTTTTATTTTCTCGCGTTCACCTTCAACCAAATTAACCGACAGTTCATGGAGCACTGACTATGGCTGACATTATCGATAACGCATCAACGCTTGAAGATTTACAGCGTGATGCGGCACTGAGCATGCACAGACTCAACCACTCAGCAGTATCAGCAACGCACTGTGTTGAGTGCGGCGACAAGTTACTTGATGCGCGACGGAAAGCGTATCCGGGATGCACGATGTGCGTCGAGTGCCAGAGCAATATGGAATTGCGTAAGAAGATTGGGAGGATGTAATGGATTACAGCAAGCTGAGTGACGGGGAAATTAGCGTCAGGCTGGCATATTTCCTCAAGCCAAAATACAGCGCCACTATTCACCCGCATGAAACTACCGGCGCTAATCTGTCATGGAACTGGTTCAATACGGTACAGAATACCGGTTATTTCCCGCTGCGTCGTGCTGAAGAGCTTTTCCAGGTAATGAAGAAACACCGGATCGGACTTTCCCCATCAGGTAAGACGGTATGGCAGGCATCACACGAATCTGGAATTAGCGTCATCCATCGTAACCCACTTCGCGCCGTGGCAATCGTCTACCTCCTTTTGCAGGAATCAGCCAATGTTCAGGATAATCCAGCCTAATACCTGGTACGCAGATCCCCACGGGGCGCCCTGCAAAATCCTCCGCGCAACCCACGAAGTCATCCACTACATCAGAAACGGTCGAACCTGCATCGCCAGCATGGGCCGCTTCCAATCAGAGTTTGAACCGCTAACCAAAGCACAGGCCGAGCGGATCGCCGAAGAAATCGAAACAGCAGAACACTTAAAACGCCTCCGCGCTATGCGGGCGGCATGAGGAGAGATTATGGGGAAGATGACTTTCGTTTTTGAATATGAGGATGGCAAGGAACCACCAGTCAATGCAGGGATGGAATTTATGGGCGGGAAGATTGTAGCAGCGGCTTTCCGTGATGCTCTCGAAGAGCCTGAAGTATGTGATGAGCCAGAGCCTGACCCTGATTGGCTGGCGAAAATCCTTAGCCGGTTATGACGCAACTGATAGCCGGTTCCATCGAGTCGGCTATTGGGTGCGAATGCACTGCCACGTTATCCCCCATTTGCCCTCCAGTGTGAGGGCATTCTTTTTGCCTGGCTTCCAGGTTCGATTTCCAAACGCGAGACCAAACCTATGCGAGAACTCCGAGACGACTCACTCATTGACATGAAGTTTATGATGGGAGATGCTGGTTTCACTGACCGGTACTTCTATAAACAAATCCAGAAGGGAAACCTCCCTCCTCCGATCAAGTACGGCAGATCATCGCGCTGGCTTTATGCCGATTATCTCAAGTGGAAAAACCACGCTCTTCCCCCAGTTGAAAATGCATCGTGAACGCCATTTGCGGGCATAACAGCGGGCACAATTTTCTTCACATCAGAAATTCCCCATAAATCCCCTGCACTTATCGAATCCATTAGATGTCTGCAGGGGACACCATAGCCTGCCATTTTATCCC
>NZ_SZXN01000050.1:55306-66826 GCF_005281195.1 Citrobacter sp. wls613 | reverse complement strand
CATACACTAAATCAGTAAGTTGGCAGCATCACCTGAATACCGTGATGATTTTTGTGGCGATGGCGCCAAAGGCGAGAAAAATAACCTGTGGCAACAGCAGGCGAATAAAAAAATGCTTGAGAACCTGGCTCGTATGGGGCTGGAAGCTCGACAATATAAAAATGATTTACAAGATCCCAAAACGGCCCGGCTCACCAGTTACCATCATGCCATTTTTATCAATGGTGCTCGGGGGGCAGGAAAAACCGTCTTCTTACGCAATGCCAGCGCCGCATGGGCAAATTACAGCACCAAATATTCACAATTACCCGACTTACACTTTATCGATGTCATCGACCCAACATTACTGAACATTGATGACCGCTTCTCCGAGGTCATCATTGCCTCTATTTATGCTTCCGTTGAAGGTCAACTGAACCAGCCAGAGATTAGCCAGACGATAAAAGAGGCTTTTTTCCAGGCTTTGCGAACATTAGCCGGAGCATTAGGAAAGTCGCAAGAAATCGATGAGCTACGGGGTATTGATAGAATTCAAAAGTACCGTTCCGGTATTCATCTCGAGCGTGATTTTCATCGTTTCTTGATTGCTACTGTAAATCTGATGGGCTGTGATGCGTTAGTATTGCCCATTGATGATGTTGACATGAAAATTGATAATGGTTTCGCCGTACTGGATGACATCCGTTGTTTACTCTCCTGTCCGCTAATCCTCCCGTTAGTCAGCGGTGACGATGCGCTCTATCGCCACATTACGCAAAAAGCATTTTCTAATGGTCCTAATAATAAATTTGGGGTTGGCAGTATGGCTGAGAGTTTGTCAGAGGCCTATTTGACCAAAGTTTTTCCAGATCATATTCGATTACCGCTGCAACCAGTAGAACAACTTCTCCCCAAGTTAGAGATCCGCTACAAAACATCAGAGACAGAAAACACTGCTGAAATATCAAAACTGACTTTTCCACAATACGTAAATTTATTGAAAGAAACTTTCTATACTTTATGTAATGGACAAGAACGCAGCACTGATTGGACTCAACCGGTGAGCGCCAGAGAAGTCACCCAGTTGATCAGAAGCTTACCACCTTCATTATTAAAGGGACAACTGCATATCACCCCTGATATTTGTCAAAAATATGCTCACTGGGCGGAAAGACATCATGATGGTGTTGCTCTGACTAATATGGAGACGTATCTAAATATTCAGGTAGCACAGCAAGCAGAACAGCTAAACTTTAGCCAATTAATTGCCTTTAATCCTGTCTTACAAGTGAATCGACACACTTGGGCAAGTAAAGAGTTTTTTAGTCAGCAATACAGCACTATTATTGATATGAAGGCCCACGACACTAACCATAGTATTTTAAACTCAGTAGCAAACAGTTCAGATATTTTGCGCAGCATGCCTGCTTTAGAATTTATTATGGAGCCAATGTTTATAAGTAAATCCGTAGCAGAGGCTAAAAATGGGAATCCGTTACTGTTGGCACTGTATACTCACCATGATTATTATAGTAGACAGCTAAATCGGCGTCATCATATTTTCTTTAGCAGGGCATTTGAAATTATTGGTTGGTCCCTACTGGCTATAACCGGAAACTTACCAGACACCTTTTATCAAAAAGATAAATTCACGGCCATTTTTCAGGATATTTTCTTACGCGCCCCCTTCTATTCAATTTTTGCGATGAATCACACCCGGGAAATAGAAGAAGCGGACGATAACTTTAACCAACCGGATAATCCCGTCGACTATTCCAGCCATATTAACGAGTTGATAGAAAAAATTTATGACTGGTGTAAAAAAAGAAAAATAACAGAGCTTAAAGGTAAAAACCTGATTCCGCTGCTCAGCGTTATTTTTAATAAGGCTTTTTCTCAACTTGCTGTACTCAGAATGAATTTGTTAGACAAAAAGAAAGCACGAGAAGAACTTCTCTCCGATCTGGCGCGACGTTTTGAGTATATATTTATCAATTCTTTATTAACATTCACTAAAGATGGACTTGTTGTTAATACTAACGTCGCGACCGGCGCCAGAGCATCTGTAGTCAGAGATTACGTTGAATTCACAAAATACGATCGTACCTTATCCCGCAATCTTAGTGGCGTTATTGATCTGACCGTTGATGATGATAACAGTCTGAATCTAAAAAACATCAATAAAAGTGAGTATGCTGAACTTGTTATTGCCATGTGGTGCCATCCCATATTCAATATCGAAGCTCCCGAATGTTATCCTATTGGGGATAACAACGCGGCGGATCTCTTTAATGAAAACTATTTTTCAAAAATGACCTTTACTGATATTCGCGATTTTTACTATAAACAGACGGGCAATACGACAATCAAAACACAGGAAGTTAAACAGTGGGCAAGTAGCAATACCGAAATTGCCCATAATATCCTCAAATGCCTGCTTTCCTCACGCGTAATGCAGTCGCAACTTAAAGAAAATAATCAAGTTTCCTGGTTCTATCGTGGTCTTGCGCAGGGTATTGGAGAAGAGGTCAATAGTTAAATCATGTATAACCAAGATCCTCACTGGCTGATACCTTCCGTATTGCTGGCGTCTGACCGGGTGTTTTATCACCAACTCATGCGCCACCGCGGCGAGGAGGACGTCACAAAAAGTCCGACAGTTACAGAGGAAAAAATTGTTTCTCAAGCTGCGCTGGACTACCAGTTCTACTTCGGCGGACGTCTTCGTAAAGAAGATATTCAGAACAATATGCGCTTTTGGCACATCCCCTGTGCAGATGGCGACTATCTCAAACTCATTGCCAGGTTAGCGGATGATTTCTTAGTCTGGCGCGGCAATTGTTTTGAGGTTCGCCGTGAACGTTTAGAAGCGTGGTCGATGCTTTGTTCGGTGATTGATCCTGCATGGATCATTGCTAAAGCCTATGCGCAATTACACGATCAGAAGATATTATCAGAACAAGATATTGTTATACTGCTGACGGAAAATCAATGCCCCTTTGCTTTCCCCGGCGAGCCCAATGGAATTGCTTACGCGGATAACCATGTTCACTTCAATGGGCATGGCTATACGTCAATGTCGATGTTGAGTTTCATTGATAATGATTACACTCTCGGGAAAAAGGTTAAATGGCCTTATCGCCAGGAATATACCTTTTTTGAAAGTCAGAGACTGGAAAAAAACGATCTGCCTGAGTGGATGAAAAAGTATTCATCATGTTTGCTCAGCAGCATTTTCAATACTTCAACCTCGATAAACTATGCTCACCTTTCCAATGGTGAAGGTTTGTCGCTACATGATCTGCCTTACACTCAACAACCGACGACGCCCCAACAAAGAATCTTACAAACGGCCACGCAAACACACCCTTTTGGCCATCAGCGGTGGTTATTATTCTGCTGTGGACTAATGATGAACACGTCAACAAGCCACTACCCGTCAGTTCTCATTAATTTGATCCGAGTTTGTAATATCTTACGCAATTACATGGTGGTTTCTGCTGTCGGCTTGGGCCAGTTCGTTGATTATTTCGACGTTGGCAGACTAGGTGCCAGTAAAGATAACAGTAAAAGTGATACCGTTGATTTTGACAACAGCATCAATATTAATCGTGAGTATCGAGTCAGTCCCACTTTCTTATTAGGCAATAAAAATAATATTTACCACCATAAGCTCACTGACTTCTTTATGCGCCACGATCAGCGGGCGATGTCTGAGCAAGCACATATCGTTGTGCATTTTCGTCGGGGATACGGTAAGCACCCGCGTAACGATCGTCGATTAGAAACACTGCGCAGTGAGTTATTGACGCAGGTACGCGCACTAGAGAGTTTTTCCACATCGGTCACGATTCAGGAGACGGATTACCAGACGACTCTCGGTGGTCCCGAACAAAGGATTGATGTGCGTAAACTGATTCGTGGTTACGATGTCGCGGGTAATGAAAACGACCTACCTGTTGAAGTATTTGCTCCGGCGTTACGCGTATTACGCGCCGCAAAGTATCGTGCCGGAGAACACTGGTCAGTGAGATTACCCAGACCATTTATTACCGTTCATGCGGGAGAAGATTACAGCCACCTGTTATGCGGGCTACGCTCAATGGATGAAGCTGTCGAATTTTGTCAGCTCACTGAAGGAGATCGACTGGGGCATGGATTAGCATTAGGAGTAGATGTTTACGATTGGGCAAAACGGCAACGTCGCGCCTATATTACCGCAGGACAACATCTCGATAATCTTGTCTGGGCATATCACCAGGCTGTTTTACTTTCGCAGCATACCGTTGAACATATCCCGGTGATGCATGAATTAAGAGATAAGATCCACTATTGGTCTCAATTGCTGTATGAAGATGTTTATACTCCCGACCTTTTGTACCGGGCATGGTTACTCCGCCGAAACTGGCCCGACTATTCTTTCCTGGAAACTGAAATCGCCACCCGACAAGAATGGGTTCCGGACTGGAACATGGTTGCCGGCGAAGATCAAAACCCGTTGACTAAACGGACAGCAAAAAAGCTATGGGAACGTTATTTAGATAGCGATAAAAATCCGTCCGTTAATCGTATTATTTCCGTCAACTGTCTACCGGGTGGCACTGAAAGTTTTGTTGCGCATACCTGCGACGATGAGGACATTATTTCTCCAGGTGAACTCCGGTTATACGAAGCCATCCAGGACTATCTCATTGAGAAATACAGTCGAATCGGACTGGTCATTGAAGCCTGTCCAACATCAAATATTTATATCGGACGGTTTGAAAAATACCATGAGCATCCCCTGTTTCGCTGGAACCCACCCAATCCAGAATGGTTAAAACCTGGTGATAAATTCAACAAATATGGTCTGCGCTCCGGCCCGCTTTCGGTGTGTCTGAATACTGATGACAGTGCGTTGATGCCGACAACAATAGCGAACGAACACCGGCTTATGCGTGAATGTACCATTCAGCATTTTGCTATTGGCGCATGGATGGCAGATTTGTGGATTGATTCAATCCGCCAGAAAGGGATTTCAATATTTAAGGCTAACCATATAAAGCAGGATAGCCGTTAACCAGAGGTTCTATTTCCCTTGACTGGATGAAGTGAGGCACTGACCGCCGATGCCTGGCGCAAAGATCGCTAACTGTTATTGACGCCCTCCTCTGATGGAGGGCTTTTTATATCGTCAGTGAACAATATCTGCAGGTAGCAATGCTTCAATGTCGCTAAATGCAACCGGCGGGAAAATATCACCCTGCACGGCCCAGATACCCGCATGGCTTAGTTCATCAATAAGCCGCGCATCCTCCAGCCCCTCGACGACCACTCGGTCACAATATTCCCTGATGTTCTTAATCAGAACCGGGAACATCGGCTTTTCGACCTGCGACAAAAAGAAGCCGCGATCCATTTTCACTACATCAAAATTACCGCTGACCAGCGGGTTTGCCCCCACGCTACCAGAGCCAAGATTGCTCAACCACAAGGCATTAGGCCCGTCACGCAGAGAATTAATCAGCAGGTTATTCAGGCAAGCAGTATTCGACAGGAAACGTTCTGAGAGTTGAAGTGCAATAAACGGCATAGCGTGTAAGGCCGAGGTTATGGCAGGGTCGCCTATCGCGAGAAGCGCCATTTCATCAATCAGATTAAGTGTACAAAAAAGGTTATTGCTCTCAAACCAGGCGCGCTTTCGGGTGATTAACGCGATTTGTTCAAGCATGAAATGGCGTTTTTGTGCACTATTCCACGCGGCAATGATGAAATCTGAATGTAACGGGTGAACCGTCTCTGAGGTAAACCGGGCGATCATCTCAACACCCAGCAACTTTTCCGTTGTGTCTCTCATCGGTTCCGCGATGAAATGATAGCGCATAAGACCACTCCAATTGATCATAACATACTGATAATGCGCTTTTAATTATAATCAATCAATAATATCGATCAATGATTCATTATTGATCGATAAAAACAATATATGATAACAGGATGAATATAGCCGATTTTTTAGTTTTAAGAATCTTCTGACATTGATATGTTCATCAACATCGACTAGCGCTAAATCATACCATTTTACGTCGTTGAGTCCTCGTGTTTTCTGCCCTCGCCCCTGCTCCGGTCTGGTTGGAGGAGGCAGAACCTGGGGGGAGTGATATACTCCTCACGTGCAACGAATAGTGACAGGCCACTGATACTGACAACGATGCCACGGTTCCCGAAATCCCTTTTACTGTCGTTAACCGTATGGTGACTCGCAGAGAAAGATCGTGACACAAGGGGCAGAGAGTGGGATATAATTTCAGACCAATTTCGAGTGACCTTGAAATTGCAATCATAACGCATTGATTGCTAAAAAAATAAGTAATGACTATAAGGATTAAAGCTATGGGTTTTCTTTCCGGTAAGCGCATTCTGGTGACCGGTCTTGCCAGTAAATTGTCCATCGCCTACGGTATCGCTCAAGCGATGCACCGCGAGGGAGCTGAACTGGCGTTCACCTACCAGAACGACAAACTGAAAGGCCGCGTGGAAGAATTTGCAGCTCAACTGGGTTCCAACATCGTCCTGCAGTGCGATGTGGCTGAAGACGCCAGCATCGACACCATGTTCGCTGAACTGGGCAAAACCTGGGAAAAATTCGACGGTTTCGTACACTCCATCGGTTTCGCACCGGCAGACCAGCTGGATGGCGACTATGTGAATGCGGTAACCCGCGAAGGCTTTAAAATCGCTCATGACATCAGCGCCTACAGCTTTGTAGCGATGGCAAAAGCCTGCCGCACGATGCTGAATCCAGGCTCTGCACTGCTGACGCTGTCCTACCTGGGCGCAGAGCGCGCTATCCCGAACTACAACGTAATGGGTCTGGCGAAAGCGTCTCTGGAAGCAAACGTCCGCTATATGGCTAACGCGATGGGTCCAGAAGGTGTGCGTGTCAACGCAATCTCCGCAGGTCCAATCCGTACTCTGGCGGCTTCTGGCATCAAAGATTTCCGTAAAATGCTGGCCCATTGCGAAGCAGTTACTCCGATTCGTCGTACCGTGACCATTGAAGATGTGGGCAACTCAGCAGCATTCCTCTGTTCTGACCTGTCTGCCGGCATCTCTGGCGAAGTCGTTCACGTTGATGGTGGCTTCAGCATCGCGGCAATGAACGAGCTGGAACTGAAATAATCTTTCAGACCTCCTCTGTGGGCGGCGCGATGTCGCCCATGATTTTTTCCCCCTCCCGTCAGCTACTCCCTGTCATATATACTTTTCTGATATTTATTATCACGTAACAATCTTTCATCCCCTCATCAGCTTACGCCAGGATATTGCAGCGCAAACGATCCGGCGGACGAACATAACGACGTATCCGGGTCGCCACTTTTTTGACCAAGGAACGCCCATGGAACAACGCCGAATTGAAGGCAAAAACCACTGGTATCATGAAACGCAGTCCAGCACCTATCCGCAAGACGTTCTTCCGCTGGTGCCAGAAGCAGCAGACGTCGAAGACAGTTTTTTGCTGAACCTGGCGATACCGGAAGTCGCGCTGTTACCCTTTCAGTCCTGGTTAGAACCTGCCCGTGAACTTGCTCACATTCTCTTCCCTGCTGATGTTGCCCTAAATCCGTTACATACGTTCAGCGCCTATGAACGAATGAGTACCGCCTTAACTGTCGCTCAGGTTTACGGCATCCAACGATTGTGTAACCACTACGCAGCGCGTTTGACCCCGCTACCAGGCCCGGACTCCTCCCGTGAGAGTAATCACCGGCTGGCACAAATTACCCAGTATGCTCGCCAACTTGCCAGTTCTCCCGCTGTGATTGGCGCACGCGATCGCCAGCATCTTGATGACGTTGGATTAACAACCTGCGATATCATCTTGATTAATCAGGTCATCGGCTTTGTCGGTTTTCAGGCCCGTGTCGTGGCGGTCCTTCAGGCTTATTTTGGCCATCCCTTGCGTCGCATACCGGGCCTTGATGTTCAGCAATACGCGCAGGCCGCTATTTTTAACAACGCCGATGCACAATGGCATATTGCCGCATTCCCGATAGACGTCATCCCGCCTCGCGAGGCTTCACCAGGCAGCGTTGACCAAAACGGGCGCATCCCGGATTTACAAACGCTCGCGCCGCTGCTGGCACATTCACCGACGATACTGGCTTTACTCAGATCATTGCTGACCAGTACGCTATGTACAGATACACCGTCGAGGGCGTTTTCTCTCGCCACACTGCTGACATCACGCATTAACGGCAGCGTGGCATGCTTTAATGAACAGGCCCTCACTGCTCATCAACTGGCGGACTTCATCACGATACTGCGTCTGGATGAACGCGAATTGCAGCGCTGGGAACAACGACATCCGGTTGAGCGCGCTACCCTGCAAGCGGTACAATGGTTAACCAGGGCGCCCGACCGTTTTAGCGCCGCACTGTTAACCCCGTTATTTGAACAGGGTACCTCATCGGAACAGACTATTAACTTACTGGCCTGGAGTGGATTGTGCGGATGGTTGAATCGCTTGAAAATCGCGCTGGGCGAGACTCACTAACCACTCCGCTCATTGAAAGAGCGCTTGCTGCGACTGGCAGTTTCGCGTAAAACTGTCAGCCGCTCTTTTGGCCACGAAAATAGACAATTATGCTTCAGGACAACCCGCTGCTAGCGCAGCTTAAACAGCAACTACATTCCCAGACGCCGCGTGCTGAAGGGGTGGTAAAAGCCACGGAAAAAGGCTTTGGCTTCCTGGAAGTCGATGCACAAAAAAGCTATTTCATTCCACCGCCGCAGATGAAAAAAGTGATGCATGGTGACCGCATTGTCGCGGTGATCCATAGCGAAAAAGATCGCGAATCTGCCGAGCCGGAAGAACTGGTTGAACCGTTCCTGACGCGTTTCGTGGGTAAAGTTCAGGGTAAGAACGATCGTCTGTCCATTGTGCCAGATCATCCGTTACTGAAAGACGCTATCCCCTGCCGCGCTGCTCGCGGTGTGGATCATGAATTTAAGGAAGGTGACTGGGCCGTCGCAGAAATGCGTCGCCATCCGCTGAAAGGCGACCGCACCTTCTACGCTGAATTAACCCAGTTCATCACCTTTGCTGACGATCATTTCGCCCCCTGGTGGGTCACGCTGGCGCGCCACAATCTTGAAAAAGAAGCACCTAACGGCGTAGCCACCGAAATGCTGGATGAAGGTCTGGAACGTCAGGATCTTACCGCACTGAACTTCGTCACCATTGACAGTGCCAGCACCGAAGATATGGACGATGCGCTGTACGCCGAGGAACTGGCAGATGGCAAACTGCAATTAACCGTCGCCATTGCCGATCCTACCGCCTGGATTGCCGAAGGCAGCAAGCTGGATAACACTGCTAAAATTCGCGCGTTCACCAACTATCTCCCGGGCTTCAATATCCCGATGTTACCGCGTGAACTGTCAGACGACCTGTGCTCGCTGCGGGCTAACGAAGTCCGTCCGGTGCTCGCTTGCCGCATGACCATTGCGGCTGACGGCACTATTGAAGACGACATCACCTTCTTCACGGCGACCATCGAATCCAAAGCGAAACTGGCCTATGACAACGTGTCTGACTGGCTGGAAGGGAATAATGGCTGGCAGCCTGAAAACGACGAGATTGCCGAGCAGATCCGTCTGCTGCAGCGTATCTGCATGAGCCGTGGCGAGTGGCGTCATAACCACGCCCTGGTGTTTAAAGATCGCCCGGATTACCGCTTTGTACTGGGTGAAAAAGGTGAAGTGCTGGATATCGTGGCGGAACCACGTCGCATTGCTAATCGTATCGTGGAAGAGTCGATGATTGCGGCAAACATCTGCGCCGCGCGCGTTCTTCGCGACAAACTAGGCTTCGGGATTTATAACGTACACATGGGGTTCGATCCGGCGAATGCTGAAGCGTTGGCCGCCCTGCTGAAAACCCATGGTATGCACGTGGATGCCGAAGAAGTGTTGACGCTGGAAGGCTTCTGCAAACTGCGTCGTGAACTGGATGCTCAACCTTCTGGTTTCCTCGATAGCCGTATTCGCCGTTTCCAGTCCTACGCTGAAATCAGCGTCGAGCCAGGTCCGCACTTTGGGCTGGGCCTGGAGGCATACGCCACCTGGACCTCACCTATCCGTAAGTATGGCGATATGATCAACCATCGCCTGTTAAAAGCGGTAATTAAAGGCGAAACCATCGCTCGACCACAGGACGACATCACGATACAGATGACGGAACGCCGTCGCCTGAACCGGATGGCCGAACGCGACGTCGGTGACTGGTTATACGCCCGCTTCCTGAGTGACAAAGCCGGGACTGACACCCGTTTTGCGGCTGAAATCATCGATGTCAGCCGCGGCGGTATGCGGGTGCGCTTAGTCGACAATGGCGCCGTCGCGTTTATCCCGGCACCGTTCCTGCACGCGGTCCGTGATGAACTGGTGTGCAGCCAGGAAAACGGCACGGTACAGATCAAAGGTGACGTGGTTTACAAGGTCACTGACGTGATCGACGTGACCATCGCAGAAGTGCGAATGGAAACCCGCAGCGTTATCGCACGTCCAGCCGCGTAGCACCACTAAACTCAACGGCCTTTCTCTTTTTGTGAAAGGTCGTTTTCTTTTCCCCCTGATACGCCGCCACGCACTACACTTCCTTCATCCAGTCCAAATTATTTTTACTCTTTTCAGGTCTGCTGACTTTGCTTTTTTCTGAATCTGGATTACACATAAATATATAAATAAAACAATATGTTCAGCCATAATCACCCTGTATGAATCATGGCTACCCTTACTTTTGAGGCTCTATGCGCTTTAAACGGGATAGTACACATCATGAAAGACGTTCGGGAGTTGGTAACGTTGTATAGCTTTGTGGGTTCTCACAACCCTTACTGGCGTTTGTCAGAGGAGTGTAACATCCTGCATTTCTCTATTGACGAAACGGCCGCAGCAGAACAAACCATCAAATTATCACCGGAACAAGCCGATCGCATTCGGGAAATGACAGTGATTACATCTAGTCTGTTGATGACCCTTCCCATCGATACGGATGACATTCCCGTGCACCTTGTCGGGCGAAAAATTAATAAACGTGAATGGGCAGGTAGCGCATCAGCCTGGGACGACACCCCTTCTGTGGCACGCGATCTGGCACAAGGATTATCCTTTGCCGAACAGGTCGTATCGGAAGCCAATTCAGTTATCGTGATACTTGACCGACAGGGCAACATTCAACGTTTTAATCGGTTATGCGAAGAATACACCGGACTAAGAGAACGTGAAGTGATCGGGCAAAGCGTCTTCACGCTGTTTATGAGCCGTCGTGAAGCTGCGGCATCAAGACGCAATATTGACGTTTTTTTTCGTGAAGGCAACTCGTATGAAGTCGAGCGCTGGGTTAACACCTGTAAGGGTCAGCGCCTGTTCCTGTTTCGTAATAAATTTGTGCATAACGGCAGCGGTAAGAACGAAATATTTCTGATCTGTTCCGGGACCGATATTACCGAAGAGCGGCGCGCCCAGGAGCGACTTCGCGTGTTGGCGAACACCGAC
>NZ_SZXN01000050.1:54982-55247 GCF_005281195.1 Citrobacter sp. wls613 | reverse complement strand
AACGCCATTCATGAGTTGATTAGCGAAGCGATTGATAACGCGGGCGACACGCAGGTCGGCATTATTTATCTCGACCTCGATAACTTCAAAAAGGTCAACGATGCCTACGGGCATATGTTTGGCGACCAGCTTTTACAGAGTGTCTCGCTGGCCATCCTAAGTTGCCTCGAAGATAACCAGTTACTGGCGCGCTTCGGTGGTGATGAGTTTATCGTCCTCGCGACGGGAACCTCCCAGGGGGCGCTGGAGGCCACGGCCTCGCGCA
>NZ_SZXN01000050.1:54623-54902 GCF_005281195.1 Citrobacter sp. wls613 | reverse complement strand
GTATTGGCCTGATTGAAGTGTATACCGGCTGTTCTATCGGCATTTCCCTGGCACCACAGCATGGTAATGACAGCGAAAACGTCATTCGCAACGCGGATACCGCCATGTATACCGCCAAAGAAGGCGGACGTGGGCAGTTTTGCGTGTTCTCCCCTGAAATGAATCAGCGGGTGTTCGAGTATCTGTGGCTGGATACCAACCTGCGTAAGGCGCTGGAAAACGATCAGTTGCTGATCCACTACCAGCCCAAAATAACCTGGCGGGGTGAAGTCCGCAGCC
>NZ_SZXN01000050.1:0-54504 GCF_005281195.1 Citrobacter sp. wls613 | reverse complement strand
CCCGCTGGGGCGCTGGGTGATTCTGGACGTTGTGCGCCAGGTGGCGAAGTGGCGCGATAAGGGGATCAATTTGCGCGTGGCGGTAAACGTCTCGGCGCGTCAACTGGCCGATCAAACACTGTTCACCGATCTGAAGCAGGTTCTCCACGATCTGAATTTTGAGTATTGCCCCATTGACGTCGAGTTAACGGAAAGCAGTTTAATTGAGAATGAACAGCTGGCACTGTCCGTTATTCAGCAGTTTAGTCAGCTTGGCGCCCAGATCCATTTGGATGATTTTGGCACAGGATACTCTTCACTTTCCCAGCTTGCCCGCTTCCCGCTCGATGCGATTAAACTGGACCAGACCTTCGTCAGGGATATCCACAAACAATCAATTTCACAGTCGCTGGTACGCGCCATTGTTGCGGTGGCGCAAGCGCTAAATCTACAGGTGATTGCTGAAGGCGTGGAAAGTGCGAAAGAGGATGCCTTTCTGACCAAGAATGGTGTCAATGAGCGTCAGGGATTTTTGTTCGCTAAGCCAATGCCAGCTGCCGCGTTTGAACGTTGGTATAAGCGACATCTGAATAAAAAAATGCGCTAACCATGCAGGAATACTCGTCGAGAAATAGCGAAGAATGTACATTCCGTGACTATCGTATCTGTCTGTAATCACGGAATATATAATATTCTCCGATCATGTCGGTTAATACTATTTTTCCCTTCTCTTTTGTGATGATTTTCTGCATCATGAAATTCTAAATTTTTTGACACCAGGATGATGACCATGTCTGATATCGACGCAAAACGACTGGCCGAACGCATTGATACCGTACTGGATATCCTTGTTGCAGGTGACTCTCATTCAGCCATCCACAATCTCGAAATCCTCAAGGCTGAACTGTTAAGCACGGTCAACGAAGAAACAGCGCCAGTGTCAAAAAAACACAAAGCCCCGTGGGAGATCTGACGGCTTTGTACTTGTTATGTGGTTGCTGATATCAGACTGCTGATAACGTAACCTCCGTTTAATGTCCGATACGATACCGCTATAAAAATTAATACTATGAATTCCCGACAACAATCTATTTTGCAGATGGTGACCGATAAAGGCCAGATGAGCGTATCTGAGCTTGCCAAAATCACCGGTGTCTCTGAAGTGACGATTCGACAGGATCTGAACACGCTGGAAAAACAGAGTTATTTACGCCGTGCGCATGGTTTCGCAGTGTCACTGAATAGCGACGATGTTGAAACGCGTATGATGACCAACTTCACCCTGAAACGTGAACTGGCTGAGTTTGCCGCCTCACTGGTCAATCCTGGTGAATCCGTATTTATTGAAAACGGTAGCAGTAATGCACTGCTGGCCAGAACGCTGGCGGAACAAAAAGACGTCACTATCATTACGGTCAGCAGCTATATCGCTCACCTGCTGAAAGAAACACCCTGCGAAGTAATCCTCCTCGGCGGGATCTATCAGAAAAAAAGCGAAAGCATGGTTGGGCCATTAACGCGTCAGTTTATCCAGCAGGTTCACTTTAGTAAGGCTTTTATTGGAATCGATGGCTGGCAGCCTGAAACCGGCTTCACCGGCCGTGACATGATGCGTTCAGACGTGGTCAATGCAGTGCTGGAAAAAGGCTCAGAGGTGATTGTGCTCACCGACAGCTCGAAGTTTGACGCCATTCATCCGTACACACTAGGTCCGTTGGAGCGATTCAATCGTGTCGTCACTGATGCAAAACTCAGCGCCAGCGTGCAAATGCAACTAGAGCATTCAGGACTAATCGTTAACATCATCGATACCCACGCATAATACATCACCAGATGATTTGTCTGTCGGCAAATCATCTTCTCTCTGAGACTTATCCGACCGTCCAATTAAGACTTTTTACCTGTTGTTAACAGGGTAATGTCGTAAAATTAATGTTAGCGATATAACAGGAACACGCTCTCATCAACAGATGATTGATGGTCATGCCCTGCGCTAAACGGTTTCACGGAAATACCTTTAATGACCTTAATTTCACGCTATCATTAAAGAGACTGGATTCCGTGAATCAATCATTCAGGAGAAAGTATTATGTTAGTAACGAGCAAAAAAATGACCGCTGCCATTCTGGCGATTACTCTGGCTATGTCTTTGAGTGCCTGCTCTAACTGGTCTAAACAAGACCGCAACACCGCCATTGGTGCGGGTGCAGGTGCCATTGGTGGTGCAGTCCTGACGGACGGCAGTACGCTGGGTACGCTGGGTGGTGCTGCAGTAGGTGGTATTATCGGCCACCAGGTGGGTAAATAATCTACGGTTGACCGGCTCGATATAATAATACGTTTACTTTTTCGCGACCGTACTATTTACATTACTAATAATAAAGCCACGAATATTTTCGTGGCTTTTTTTATTAGCCGCCAGCCAGTTTAACTTTCAAGCCTTTGGCTTCCAGCAAGGATTTAATCAGGTCGCGTTTATCGCCTTGTATTTCAATGACGCCCTCTTTCACGGCCCCACCACAGCCACATTTTTTCTTTAACTCGGCTGCTAATTTGGTTAGCTCTAAGTCGTCCAGATCAATACCGGTAATCAGGCAAACGCCCTTTCCTTTTCGACCGCTGGTCTGGCGTTGAATTCGCACAATACCATCGCCTTTTGGACGTTCTGTCACCGCTTTAGGTTCGTCAATTCGTCCAGACTCAGTCGAGTAGACCAGACGAGAGTTAGCGTCGCTCATTTACGCTCCTCGTTTCAGTGAGGTGTTGATCGCCTTCAGCGTCTGGGCCGGATCCGCCGACTGCGTGACCGGACGACCAATCACCATATAATCCACACCCGCTGACAGTGCCTGCTGTGGCGTCATAATGCGGCGCTGATCGCCCGCTTCACTGCCTTCAGGACGAATACCAGGCGTTACCAGCTTAAACGCCTGACCAAACTCTTGTTTGAATCGTACCGCTTCCTGTGCAGAACAGACAACGCCGTCCAGCCCGCAGTTTTGCGTTAACCGTGCCAGTCTTTCTGCATGCTCCGCAGGTGACAACGTCACTCCCAGATCGGCAAGGTCGCTGGCTTCCATGCTGGTCAGCACCGTCACGGCAATTAACAACGGCGCATCGTTACCAAATGGTACCAAGGCTTCACGAGCCGCCGTCATCATCCGTGCCCCACCCGAGGCATGAACGTTAACCATCCACACGCCAAGGTCTGCCGCAGCCGCTACGGCATGTGCCGTGGTATTGGGGATGTCATGGAATTTCAGGTCCAGAAATACGTCAAATCCACGCTGTTGCAGGTCGCGCACCAATTGAGGCCCAAAAAGCGTGAACATCTCTTTGCCCACTTTCAAACGGCAATCACGGGGATCAATTCTGTCGACAAATGCCAATGCTTTATCGCGATTATTGTAGTCCAGAGCGACAACGACAGGAGAATCAGTAACAGCACGGGGAGAAGATGAAGCAGTAAACGTCATAACCAGACCTTCCTGAAGATGGGCACCTTTCGGCACAAAATGGGTAAACGGCGTGCATTCTACCTGTGGTCATAGGAAATTAACAGATTCGATTACATCGCTGCCTGGCGATGTGGCACGGAGGCTAAATGTGCAGGATGTTATTAAACAATAAGGATGTTGTAACTAAAGTCGGTATTTTTTTAATTACAAACCGTCAAGACCGCGAATTGGCTTAATGGTTGACCATGAACGGCACGATGGGCAATGCCAGTACAGCGTGTAGGCGGTAAATCCGCATTTCTGGCAGCGGTAGCGCGGCTTACTGCGAACCTGTTCGCCGACCATATCCCGTAACACCATCAGACTCTCTTTAGCACGCCCTTCCTCGGCCTCATTGAGGTGATAGTCCATTAGTTTGTGGAAGACGCGCATCGTCGGATGACGCTGCAACTGACGGGTGATATAAACCTGCGCGGTATCGCTGCCCTCACGCGCTTCGAGGATATCCGCCAACATCAGCTCAGCGGCGGCACCGGTATTCTCCTCTACGGCGCGGCGTAAGAACTCCGCCCATTCATCGTTCTTACCAAGTTGCTGGTAGCAACTCTGTAGCATGTCCAGCGTTTCGCTGACCAGCTCTTTGTCCTGGGAAATTACGCGCTGCAGGCTTTCGACCGCCTTCGCATAGTCCCCTTTCATCATGTACACGCGTCCCATCATGATGGAAACCCGCGCACTGTTTTTGTCGGCGGCAGCCCCTTTTTTTAACAACGTCATGGCGCGGTCCATGTCGTCGCTGCCCAGTTGCTGAAGGGCCAGTTCGCAGTAGAAGTGTGCGATCTCAATTCGCTGCTTATCTTTACCGAGCTTCACCAGGCGTTCCGCAACGTCAATGGCTTTTTGCCACTCACTGGTTGCCTGATAGATCTGCAACAGCTGTTGCAACGCACCCACGCGGAAATCGGTTTCATCGGTAAGCTGATTGAACATGTCTTCAGCGCGGTCATACAGACCTGCGGCCATGTAATCGCGACCGAGTTGTTGAACCGCCAGCAAACGCTGTTCGTAGGTCAATGACGCACTTTCCATCAACGTTTGATGGATGCGGATAGCGCGATCGACTTCACCGCGCGAGCGGAACAGGTTTCCGAGGGTGAGATGAGCCTCAACGGTGCCGGTATCCTCTTTCAACATATCGAGGAACAGATCCACCGCTTTATCTTGTTGGTTGCTCAGAAGGAAGTTAACCCCGGCGACATAGTCACGCGACAGACGGTTAGCTTCGTCCTGTTTTGTTTGTTGCGCACTTCTGCGACCCATATACCACCCATAGGCAGCGGCTACAGGTAACAGCAGAAACAACAACTCCAGCATAAATAATTATTCCTTCACAACCGACGAATCGGCAGAAACCGCAACGTCGGTCGCAGGCGCAAGCTGGTTTTCCAGTCGTTTGATTTTACGTTCGGCACGCACAAGAGACACGCGAACCCTCAGCCAGAAAAGGCCGCAAATTAACCAACCAATCGCAAATCCTGCAGCAAACAACACGGCAAGCAGCGTAGAAATACGATATTCACCTTGGGCCAGCAGGTAGTTAAACGTTACCTGTTGATCGTTTTGCGCACCTAATGTCACCGAAATAACAAAAATCGCCAACACCAGTAAGAAAATGAGTAAATATTTCACATTACTTCCCGTTATGTGGTTTGAGCGAATAAATCGTGTACAACTTACCGCGTTGAGCCCTTTAAATTACCATTTTCACGACGAGTGCGAAATGGAAAAGCGCTTTAGTCTTTATGATTTAAGGGCAAAACACGAAAAATCAATCACGGTCAGCTTTCTTGTTCACGCTGCGCGATTTCTTGTTGCTCCTGAACCGGCGGTGTTAATGGCCCACAGACCCGTTGTGCAAGCCATGTCGCCAACGTAACCAGCAGCCATGATATCAACGTCGCCACGACTAAATCTCGCGGCCAGTGCATGCCCAGTAACAAACGACTGCCCATTACACCCGTCGCCCAGACCAGCAAGAAAACAATCGTTAGCGTACGTCTACGCGGCCATAATAGCCCCACGGCCAGTAACGCCCAACTGGCGGCAAACATCGTATGACCAGAGGGAAATGCGAAACCCGTCTCTTTTTGCCAGTGTTTACGTAAAAAGATCGGGATATCCTGCTGTCCTGATAATTGCTCTTTGACTAAGTGTCCGCGCTCTTTACGCTTTAAAGTGTAGAACTCATCAACAGGGACATGGTGCGTTTTTTCCAGCCAAACCACAAAAGGTCGTGGCTCCTGCACCCTTTCTTTTACCCATGACTTGACCCCCTGGCCGATCAAAATTGCCGCGGCAAGGATGGCGAACAGCATCATCGCGGCTTTCAGACGAAATCTCAGACACCACAAAAACCACACACACAGGGACACATGAGTAATGATTCCCCAGGGTTGCGTCACCGTTTCCGTTATCCAGTATAAGGATTTTAACCACCAGACATTGTTCCCTGGCTGCCAACTCCAGCCAGACACCCACATGGACACTGGCATAATCAACAACAGAACAGCACCTACGGCGGTTCGCTTTGCGATAGAAAGCATTGCATCTCCTTTCGTCGATAAGTCTCACAATCATAACTGAAAAAATTGCGCGCCGGGAAAATTGACAATTTTGTGCCATTGCAAATACGAATGCGCTGCCGCCATTAGGCGAACGCCGTCGCCTTATGGCAAAATAGCGCCATACAGAAGCCAATAGGCGACGGCACGGCGAGTGCCAGCGTAATCTGGAGAAATACATGCAGCTTAAACGTGTGGCAGAAGCCAAACTGCCGACCCCCTGGGGTGATTTCCTGATGGTGGGATTTGAAGAACTGGCAACCGGGCACGATCATGTCGCGCTGGTATTTGGCGATATTTCGGGTCAAACACCGGTCCTGGCACGCGTCCATTCCGAATGTCTGACTGGCGATGCGCTTTTCAGCCTGCGTTGCGATTGCGGTTTCCAACTGGAAGCCGCGCTCACGCACATTGCTGAAGAGGGACGCGGTATCCTGCTTTACCATCGTCAGGAAGGTCGCAACATCGGCCTGCTGAATAAGATCCGCGCCTATGCGTTGCAAGATCAAGGCTACGATACCGTTGAAGCCAACCACCAGTTAGGTTTTGCTGCCGATGAGCGCGACTTCACCCTGTGCGCAGATATGTTTAAGCTGCTGGGCGTAGATGCAGTACGACTGCTGACCAATAATCCGAAGAAAGTTGAGATTCTGACCGAAGCTGGGATCAATATTGTCGAACGCGTGCCGCTGATCGTGGGCCGGAACCCGAAAAATGCGCATTATCTGGATACCAAAGCCGCCAAAATGGGCCATTTATTGAGCGAATAATCGCCCGGTAATTGCACATGCACCTGCCCCATGAAAAGCCTGCTTACGCAGGCTTTTTCACTTTTTACTTCAGCATATTACGAATCACATAGTGCAAAATACCGTCGTTCTGGTAGTAGGTTAACTCCGTCGCAGTATCGATACGACAGCGGCACATAATCACCTCTTTGCTGCCATCTGCGCGCA
The DNA here is from genome assembly GCF_005281195.1 of Citrobacter sp. wls613. Classification (NCBI taxonomy): domain Bacteria; kingdom Pseudomonadati; phylum Pseudomonadota; class Gammaproteobacteria; order Enterobacterales; family Enterobacteriaceae; genus Citrobacter; species Citrobacter sp. wls613. The sequence goes on along the minus strand of NZ_SZXN01000050.1, from coordinate 47,490 downwards.
TCATATTCACCGCAATTGTGGCGCCCGGTTGAATTGTTTGTAAATCCGTAATATCAATCACTTCCTCACCGGTGAGTCCCAACGTTTTACGCGTCACCCCTTGCGGGAACTCCAGCGGCAGGATCCCCATACCAATCAGGTTGGAACGGTGAATTCGCTCAAACGATTCTGCGATGACCACGCGAATACCCAGTAAACGTGGACCTTTCGCTGCCCAGTCGCGACTGGAGCCTGATCCGTATTCCTTACCGGCAATCACCGCCAGCGGCACGCTCTCCTGCTGATAACGCATGGCCGCATCGTAAATGGCTACCACTTCCGTCCCCGGTAAATGGCGAGTCATCCCGCCTTCAATTCCCGGCACCATTTCATTGCGGATACGAATGTTGGCAAAAGTACCTCGCATCATCACTTCATGATTTCCACGTCGTGAACCATAGGAGTTAAAATCCCGGCGCTCAACGCCGTGGCTCTGCAAATAGCGTCCTGCCGGGCTGTCCGCCTTAATGCTGCCAGCGGGGGAAATATGATCTGTGGTCACCGAGTCACCCAGCATCGCCAATATACGCGCCCCATGAATATCGTTTACCGGAGCCGGTGTAGCCTGCATGCCCTCGAAGAACGGTGACAGGCGAATATAGGTCGAGTCAGACTGCCAGCCGTAGGTGTCGACACGATCAACATTGATCGATTTCCATTCCGGCGTACCTTCAAACACTTCCGCATACTCTTTGTGGAACATCTCCGTGGATACCTGCTCGACGGCGCGGGCAATTTCCCGTGCAGAAGGCCAGATATCTTTCAGATATACGGGGTCACCTTTTTTATCGTGTCCGAGCGGATCTTTGGTCAGGTTAATGTTCATATTGCCCGCCAGCGCGTAAGCGACCACCAGCGGCGGAGAGGCCAGCCAGTTCGTTTTCACTAACGGATGAATGCGTCCTTCAAAGTTACGGTTACCGGAAAGTACCGCCCCCACCGTCAGGTCACCTTTTTTAATCGCCGTTTCAATAGGATCGGGTAACGGCCCAGAGTTACCAATACAGGTGGTACAACCATAGCCAACCAGATTGAACCCCAGTTCATCAAGGTACGGGGTCAGCCGGGCCTGCGCCAGATAGTCAGACACCACTTTTGATCCCGGTGCTAGCGAGGCTTTGACCCATGGTTGACGTTTCAGACCAAGAGTGACCGCTTTTTTCGCCAGTAAGCCCGCCGCCATCAGCACGCTCGGGTTTGAGGTGTTGGTACAGGAGGTAATAGCCGCAATCACCACCGCACCGTCTGGCAGCTGGTATTGATGACCGTTCAGAACATAGTCGACCGGCTGACTGTCTTTGTGCGAACTGTTCAGCTCAAGCTCATTGCTTGCCGCAAATGCTTTCGGGACATCCCCCAGCGCGACGCGATCCTGCGGACGCTTCGGTCCGGCCAGGCTGGCTTCCACATCGGCCATGTCCAGTTCCAGTGAACTGGTAAAGATCGGCGCATCGCCCGTATTACGCCACATTCCCTGCGCTTTGGCGTAGGACTCAACCAGCTCAACTTGCTCTTCGCTGCGACCGCTCAGGCGCATGTATTCGAGCGTGACGCCATCAATGGGGAAGAAACCGCAGGTCGCACCATACTCCGGTGCCATATTGGCAATGGTGGCACGGTCTGCCAGCGGCAGCGTGTCGAGGCCATCACCATAGAATTCAACAAATTTACCGACCACACCGTGCTTACGCAGCATCTGGGTCACGGTCAGGACTAGATCGGTGGCGGTGATCCCCTCACGTAGTTTTCCATCCAGCTTGAAGCCAACGACATCCGGAATCAGCATTGAGACCGGTTGCCCCAGCATCGCGGCTTCTGCTTCAATTCCGCCCACGCCCCACCCCAGTACACCAAGGCCGTTAATCATCGTAGTGTGGGAGTCGGTACCAACCAGCGTGTCCGGGTAAGCCACCCACTCGCCATCCTGCAATTCACTCCACACCGCTTTTCCCAGGTATTCGAGGTTAACCTGGTGGCAGATCCCCGTCCCCGGCGGTACAACGCTGAAGCGGCTGAATGCCTGCTGCCCCCATTTCAGAAACACATAGCGCTCGTGGTTACGCTCCATTTCCAGGCGAACGTTCTCTTCGAACGCATCATCATCACCGAAGTGGTCTACCGTCACCGAGTGGTCAATCACCAGATCAACAGGTGAAAGCGGGTTCACTTTAGCCGTATCACCGCCGAGGCGTTTAACCGCTTCGCGCATGGCCGCCAGATCGACCACCGCCGGAACGCCGGTAAAATCCTGCATCAGTACACGGGCGGGTCGGTAGGCAATCTCGCGATCGGCATGGGCATTGTCCAGCCATCGAGCCAGAGAATGAATATCTTCTTCAGTAACTGAATCACTGTCCTGCCAGCGCAGCAGGTTTTCCAGCAAGACTTTTAGCGATTTGGGTAGACGGGTGATATCACCCAATGATTTGGCAGCCAGCGGCAAACTGTAGTAGCGGTAGGTTTTATCTTTAACCTGCAATGTGTCCTTACTGGTTTCGCGTAGGGTCGACGACATAGCTCCTCCTTAAATGACAGGGTGGCATCCCCTGACTTTTCTCAGGGTTAGTATTAAAGATAACACAAACAAAATGTAACGCTTTGATAACAACTCAAATTGATAAAAGCGGAGAAGCATAAATGGCGATACAAGGGGATTACGGCGTGAAGGTGGAATTACGTCATTCACTCTTCAATACGGTGAACTAATTCTAATGAAGATATAGCCAAAATAATTAGAGCGGCATGAAGGCGGCAAGTGAGTGAATCGCCAGGAGCATAGATAACTATGTGACTGGGGTGAACGAACGGAAATAACGCACATGCTGCTTTAAGTATGACGGCTATAAAACGCGGGTTAATTATTGTTTCTGTTCTTCGTCTTCATCAAATAGATCAATAAAAGCCTGCTGTGCCGGGGAAAGTTGCCACGCGTCAGGAATATTCTTTCTACATTCAGTAGTCGCATCCTGCGCTGGCTCATTGTCTTGCTGAGAAGGTGTAGACGTGGGTTGCTGCTGTTGCACGGACATGACTAACTCCACACATTCCAAACCACGAGCGCAACAACAATCCAGAACAGGACTGAACCGAGAAAGACCGTGAACCATGCTTTACGTTTCAGCGCGGGATCCCGGCGTGCTGGCTGGTTTCCAGAAGGCATCGCTAACCTCATACTATCGAAATCACTTATCATATTGACACCAAACGATTGGTACAATTAATCATCAGATAAGAGAAATCCTAAAGAAAAAGGCGTGAAAAAGCCAGTTAATTTTCGAATCCTGGGCCGTGAATAAATCAATTGTTTGATCCGATTTAAATATTTGACAGGGTTTTGAGCAGATTTTCTAATTTAAAACTACTTTGGCGAACATTCTCCTTAAATAATATGCGGTTAATATAACTAATTCAGACTTGCCCGTCGGTAGCGTTTTTCATACTGAGATACCGACGAGCGCTGGCCCGTTATTATTTTTCCGGCAATTTAATATCTTTAAACATTGCTTCAATGTCATCGTTAGAACGTAACGCGACCGCCGTATCCACTACATCGCGCGTCAGATGCGGCGCAAAACGCTGAATAAAATCATACATGTAACTGCGCAGGAACGTACTACGACGAAAACCGATTTTGGTGGTGCTATGGCTAAAGACATCATGCGCATCAACCCGTACCAAATCCGGATCGGAAATCGGGTCGACCGCCATGCTGGCAATCACGCCCACGCCCAGTCCGAGTCGCACATAGGTTTTAATAACATCCGCGTCGGTCGCAGTAAAGACAATACGCGGCTCCAGACCCGCGCGGTTAAACGCGGTGTCGAGTTCTGAACGTCCGGTAAAGCCAAAGGTGTACGTCACCAGCGGGTATTGCGCCAGTTCTTCAATCGACACGGAGGATTTACCCGCCAGCGGATGGTCCGGCGTGACAACAATCGAACGATTCCAGTGGTAGCACGGCAGCATCACCAGATCGTCGTACAGGTGCAGCGCTTCGGTTGCAATGGCAAAATCTGCGTTGCCTTTCGACACGGCTTCCGCAATTTGGGTCGGCGAGCCCTGATGCATATGCAAAGAGACGCGAGGATAACGCTCAATAAAGCCTTTAATCACGTTAGGCAGCGCATAGCGCGCCTGGGTGTGGGTGGTCGCAATATACAGCGAGCCTTTGTCCGGCCAGGTATGTTCACCGGCAACCGACTTAATGGCATCTACCTTAGACAGAACTTCGCGCGCAATACGAATGACTTCCTGCCCTGCCGGGGTAACCTGCGTAAGGTGTTTACCGCTACGGGCAAAAATCTGGATACCCAGTTCGTCTTCCAGCATACGAACTTGCTTACTGATACCCGGTTGAGAGGTATAGAGCCCTTCGGCCGTTGAGGAGACATTAAGGTTGTGGTTAACCACCTCAACAATATAGCGAAGTTGCTGTAATTTCATGTTAGACCATCCAGATTAGCGGCATCAGACCATCGTTTATGAGCAGGCTGAATCGCGCTGCTAATACGATTTAATAATAAAAAGTTTGTTAACTATAACCACTATATCATTTTAATCAGAGCTGTATAGATACCGTCACCTATAAAAAAGGGCCGCTTACGCGACCCTTTAAGGCGATGTCAAACTGTCGGGCTGCTACTTCTTGCCTTCTACCCATTTACCGTCAACAAAGAATGCAGACCAGCCGGTCGCCTTACCGTCTTTCTCGGCAGACACATACTGCTGCTTGGTTTTACGGCTAAAACGCACCATCGCTTTGTTGCCATCCGGATCGGTCTGCGGCGCATCGGCAAGGTAGCGCAGTTTTTCCGGCAGACGATCGCGGAAGCGGTACAGCTCTTCCACTAACGGCGCACGCGTCTCACGCGATTTCGGGAAGGTATTCGCCGCCAGGAAGATACCTGCTGCGCCATCACGTAACACGAAATACGCGTCCGATTTTTCACACGGCAATTCCGGCAGCGGAACCGGATCTTCCTTCGGTGGCGCAACTTCGCCATTACGCAGGATCTTACGGGTGTTTTTACACTCGTCGTTAGTACACGCCATGTATTTACCGAAACGCCCCATTTTCAGGTGCATTTCAGAACCACATTTCTCGCACTCGACGATCGGACCGTCGTAGCCCTTGATGCGGAACTCGCCTTCTTCGATTTCGTAACCGTCGCAAGTTGGGTTGTTACCACACACATGCAGCTTACGTTTTGGATCGATGAGGTAGCTGTCCATCGCCGTGCCGCACTTCTGGCAACGGCGCTTCGCGCGTAACGCGTTAGTTTCCGCGTCATCGCCTTCCAGCACGTTCAGCACTTCGTTTTCCGGCACCAGGTTAATGGTGGTTTTGCAGCGCTCTTTTGGTGGCAGCGCGTAACCGGAACAACCGAGGAATACACCGGTACTGGCGGTACGGATACCCATCTGACGACTACAGGTTGGACAGTCGATGCTGGTCAGAACCATCTGGTTCGGACGCATACCGCCCTCTTCAGGGTCTTTCTCGGCTTTATCGAGTTGCTGAGTAAAATCACTGAAGAAGTTGTCGAGCACGCCCTTCCATTCGGCTTCGTGTTTCGCCACCTGGTCGAGACTGTTTTCCATCTGCGCGGTGAAATCGTAGTTCATCAATTCGCGGAAGTTTTCTTCCAGGCGGTCGGTGACGATTTCACCCATTTTTTCTGCGTAGAAACGACGGTTCTCAACACGGACATAGCCGCGATCCTGAATCGTAGAGATGATCGACGCATAGGTAGATGGACGACCGATACCGCGCTTTTCAAGCTCTTTAACCAGTGACGCTTCGCTGAAGCGCGCAGGCGGTTTGGTAAAGTGCTGCGCGGGGGTCAGTTCAACCAATGTCAGCACATCGCCTTTATCCACCGCCGGTAAGATACGATCTTCATCGCCTTTACGCAGGGCTGGCATGACCTTAGTCCAGCCATCAAACCGCAGAATACGACCGCGCGCCTTCAGGCGGTAATCACCTGCGCCAACGGTCAGCGTGGTGGAGTCATATTTAGCTGGCGTCATCTGACAGGCGACAAACTGACGCCAGATCAGCTGATACAGTTTTTGCGCATCAGCTTCCATATCTTTCAGCGATTCAGCCAGTACGGCGACGTCTGAAGGACGGATGGCTTCGTGCGCTTCCTGCGAGTTTTCTTTACTGGCGTACTGGTTTGCGCTCTCCGGCAAATACTTTTTACCAAAGTTTTCGCCGATGTAATCGCGGACCATAGAAACCGCATCCTGGCTCAGGTTGGTTGAGTCAGTACGCATATAGGTGATGTAGCCCGCTTCATACAAGCGTTGCGCCATCATCATGGTTTTCTTCACGCCAAAGCCCAAACGGGTGCTGGCAGCCTGTTGCAACGTAGAGGTGATGAACGGCGCGCCAGGTTTGCTGCTGGTCGGCTTATCTTCACGCTCCAGCACGCTGTAACGTGCTTTTTCCAGCAGGCTTACCGCAGCAAGTGTCTGTTCGCGGTTAACCGGACGGAACGGCTTCTCGTTGTGGTGCGTGACTTCCAGTGGCAGCGCGTCACCGGAAGGCGTCGTGGTGCTGGCATCTATTTCCCAGAATTCTTCCGGAACGAATGCCTTGATCTCACGTTCACGCTCTACAACCAGGCGCACGGCGACCGACTGTACGCGACCGGCAGACAGGCCACGAGCAATCTTTTTCCACAGCAGCGGCGACACCATATAGCCCACAACGCGGTCCATAAAGCGGCGTGCCTGTTGCGCATTGACACGGTCGATGTTCAGTTCGCCCGGCTTTTCAAACGCCTGCTGAATGGCATTTTTGGTAATTTCATTAAACACCACGCGACTGTAGCGGGTGTCGTCGCCCCCGATCACTTCCCGCAGGTGCCATGCAATGGCTTCCCCTTCGCGGTCAAGGTCGGTTGCGAGATAGATGTGGTCGGCCTTTTCAGCCAATTGTTTCAGTTCAGAGACGACCTTCTCTTTACCGGGCAGCACTTCATAGCGCGCATCCCAGTCGTGCCACGGGTCAACCCCCATACGGTTGACGAGAGCGCCACGTTCATCCTTTTTGGGCTTTTTAGCCGTTTTGGTGGCGGTTGAGTCGGCGCTCTTTTTAGTTGCTGAGCCACTGGTCGGCAAATCACGGATATGACCGACGCTGGATTTCACCACGTAGTCATTACCCAGATATTTGTTGATCGTTTTGGCTTTTGCCGGGGACTCAACGATGACAAGAGCTTTACCCATATTCACCTTTACCTAATTTGATTCTTCCAGGAATGCGTCGCGCGTTGATTCACCTTCCACTGGCGACGAGACATCGATATGGTCTCTGCGTCGGCGGATATCAACCCTGGTACCGGTCACGGGTTCGTAATGTAACTCCCATCTAACTGAGTTAACAGGATTTTTTTCACGAATTCGCTAAAGCACGACGGAATATTGGTCGAATGTCAAGCAAATCTGTTGCCAGATTGACGAAAGCGTCACACTGTACCTGATAAAATGCGTTACGCAACTTTATTAGCATGCAAAAACAAATCTCGCCAGTGGGCACACTATCGTAAGACCCGCTCTTTTATCAGGGAATATTTGCCCATAAGGCGGGCTCGGCGTAGACTAATGTCCTTGTTTAAGGAGTAAATAATGCATAAAGACACTCAACCCATCGATCGCGAAACTCTGCTGATTGAAGCCAACAAAATCATTCGTGAGCATGAGGACACGCTGGCGGGGATTGTCGCCACCGGCGTCACACAGCGTAATGGCGTGCTGGTTTTCAGCGGAGATTACTTTTTAGATGAACAAGGGCTTCCTACGCCAAAAAGCACCGCAGTGTTTAATATGTTTAAACACCTGGCGCATGTCCTTTCTGAAAAGTATCACCTGATCGATTAATACAAGAAATGATTTGCCGGATGGCGGCTCCGCCTTATCCGGCCTACGATGCGACGATCCTGTAGGCCGGATAAGATGCTTTAGCATCGCCATCCGGCAATGACAATTTTACATCAACGGTTTTTGACCACGCTGCCACCAGCGCAGCAGCAAGCGATCCGCACTTTCCGCTGCACTACCGGTGAAACGGTCCATCAGTTTTTTGCGCTGCAGATAGCGTACGTTAAGCACTTCGCGACCCTCCATCAAACTCAGGATCACCTCATCGCTGGTATTGATCTCATCCACCAGCCCATTTTCCAGCGCCTGTTGACCGAACCAGTGTTCCCCAGTGGCAACCTGTTCAATGTCCAGAGTCGGACGCATACGGTGCACAAAATCTTTAAACAGGTGATGCGTTTCGTTCAGGTCTTCGCGGAATTTCTGACGACCCTCTTCCGTGTTCTCACCAAGCAGCGTCAACGTCCGTTTGTATTGCCCGGCAGTGTGCAACTCAATATCAATGTCTTTGCCTTTCAGGAAACGGTTAAAGTTAGGGATCTGCGCCACCACGCCAATTGAGCCCACAATAGCAAACGGTGCCGAAACAATTTTATCTGCCACGCAGGCCATCATGTATCCGCCGCTGGCGGCAACTTTATCGACCGTCACCGTTAATGGGATCTGCTTATCGCGCAGACGCTGCAATTGTGATGCCGCCAGCCCATAGCCATGCACCACACCACCGGGGCTTTCCAGGCGAATAACCACCTGATCTTGTGGTTTTACTACCGCCAGTACCGCCGTCACCTCTTCACGCAGCGCGCTGACTTCATGGGCATCCATACTGCCTTTAAAATCAAGCACCCAGACACGCGGTTTACCCGATGATGTATTCTCTCCCAATTTTGCTTTGGCTTTGGCCGCCTTCGCTTCCAGCTTGTGCTTTTTTTTCTGCGCTTTATGCCAGAGCTTTTGTTGGTGGCTGTCCATTAAAGACATCGCCAGATCTTCTTTCATCTCTTTATATTGTTCACTGAGATTAATGACCCGGAGTTCACCGCGCTGACGCTTGCGTTGTGTCGCATTGACGATCAGCATAACAATCACCGCAATCGCCACTACCACTGTGACGATTTTTGCCAAAAACAGCCCATATTCAGACAACAATTCCACGAATCCCACCTTGGTTAAACAACGCAACTTTCGCTCAGTGTACAACAGGTGTGTTAACCCGTCTTGCTTCATCCATCCGCATGGTAATCGGTAAAAAGCATGACAAAGTGTTCATTTTACGGTGTTATTACCTTTGGCTGATTGAAAAATAGCAGGGTTTAAGGCATAAAACCGACAAGTTCTAGAAAACGGGATGGCCAGAGCGTCGCCGAGGAGTAACCGTGCATTACCAACCCAAACAAGATCTGTTACAGGATCGCATTATTCTGGTCACCGGAGCCAGCGATGGCATCGGTCGAGAAGCTGCGCTGACCTATGCCCGCTACGGTGCAACCGTGATTCTGCTCGGGCGCAATGAAGAAAAACTTCGTCAGGTCGCCCAAGCCGTTTCCTCAGAAAACGGCGCGCCCGCGCAGTGGTTTACGCTGGATCTGCTGACCTGTACTTCCGCTGAGTGTCATGAACTGGCGCAGCGAATCAACGCCCATTACCCGCGTCTGGATGGCGTGTTGCATAATGCCGGGTTACTGGGTGAAATCGGTCCGATGATCGAACAAACTCCGCAGGTCTGGCAGGAGGTCATGCAGGTAAACGTCAATGCCACCTTTATGCTGACCCAGGCGCTGCTCCCTTTGTTGCTTAAGTCTGATTCTGGATCGTTGGTCTTTACCTCATCCAGCGTTGGTCGTCAGGGACGCGCCAACTGGGGGGCCTATGCAACCTCGAAGTTTGCCACCGAAGGCATGATGCAGGTGCTGGCAGACGAGTATCAAAACCATCATTTGCGCGTAAACTGTATTAATCCTGGCGGCACGCGTACCGGCATGCGTGCCAGCGCATTCCCAACAGAAGATCCACAAAAATTAAAAACACCCGCCGACATTATGCCGCTGTACCTGTGGCTGATGGGCGACGACAGCCGGCGTAAAACCGGTATGACCTTCGACGCCCAACCGGGCCGTAAACCAGGAATTGCCCAATGAGTGAAGAACGCTATCAGCAGCGCCAGCAGCGCGTAAAAGACCGTGTTGACGCACGCGTTGCCGCCGCAAAGGACGAGCGCGGTATCATCATCGTCTTTACCGGCAACGGTAAAGGGAAAACCACCGCCGCATTTGGTACCGCCACGCGCGCGGTCGGTCACGGTAAAAAAGTCGGCGTGGTGCAGTTCATTAAAGGCACGTGGCCCAACGGCGAACGAAACTTACTGGAACCCCACGGCGTTGAGTTTCAGGTCATGGCGACAGGATTTACCTGGGAGACGCAGAACCGAGATTCTGACACCGCTGCCTGTCTGGCCGTGTGGGAGCACGGTAAACGGATGCTGGCCGATCCTGAGCTGGATATGGTGGTGCTGGATGAGTTGACGTACATGGTGGCGTATGACTATCTACCGCTGGAAGAGGTGCTCGACGCCTTAAGCGCGCGCCCTTCTCACCAGACGGTGATTATCACTGGTCGAGGATGCCATCGCGATATTCTGGAATTAGCTGATACGGTCAGCGAGTTGCGCCCGGTCAAGCACGCCTTTGAGGCGGGGGTGAAAGCCCAAATAGGGATCGATTATTGAGTGTAGGCCGGATAAGGCGTTTGCGCCGCATCCGGCTCCACGCTAACGCCTGATGGCGCTTTGCTTATCAGGCCTACTCATGATTAACCGTTGTTGTTACGACCGCCTGGACGACGGCTACCGCCGACCTGGGTGTGACGTTTAACTGCACGGCGGATCTGGTTCGCCTTCATGCGACGACGGTCTTTCTCAACAGCAACCTTCGAGCTGGTTTCCGGCTGCAGTTCCACCAGTTGACGCAGATAGTTTGTCTGGGCGAGATCAAGCTCCGTCCAGCCACCACGCGGCAGACCTTTCGGCAGCGGAATATCACCGTAACGTACGCGGATCAAACGGCTCACCTGCACGCCAACGGCTTCCCACAGGCGACGCACTTCGCGGTTACGCCCTTCGGTCAAGGTGACGTTATACCACTGGTTAATCCCTTCACCACCGCTGAACTTGATGGTTTTAAATGCGGCCGGACCATCTTCGAGTTGCACGCCACGGCTCAGGTCACGCAGTTTCGTTTCATCCACCTGGCCAAACACACGCACCGCGTATTCACGCTCAACTTCACGGCTCGGGTGCATCAGACGGTTCGCCAGTTCACCATCGGTGGTGAACAGCAGTAAACCACAGGTATTCACGTCCAGACGACCCACCGCAATCCAGCGCGCATCGCGCAGTTTTGGTAGACGGTCAAAGACGGTCGGACGACCTTCCGGGTCGTTACGGGTACACAATTCACCTTCCGGCTTGTAATACGCCAGAACGCGGCAGATTTGTTCCGCAGATTCTTTAACCGAAATCAGATGACCGTCGATACGGATTTTCAGACCCGGTGTTACGTCAACGCGATCGCCAAGCGTGGCAATTTTGCCGTCAACGCTCACGCGACCTGCTGCAATAATGGTTTCAATTTCACGGCGAGAACCGTGGCCAGCGCGCGCCAGCACTTTTTGTAACTTTTCGCTCATAGAGCTTCCTTTAGGTGTCGCCTTCACAGGCGTCGAACAGGAGAATCAACGGCGCCAGTTAGCACCATTTTAAGGCCGCGTAGTATACCGAGTTGCGCCCTTATAAGAAAGGTTTAACGTCGCCGACGCCTTCACGCAACACCACCGGCGAGTCATCGGTTAAATCGATAACCGTGGTGGGCTGTTGACCGAGATACCCGCCGTGGATAATCAAATCCACCTGCTTCTCCAGACGATCTTTAATCTCTTCCGGATCGGACTCGGTAAATTCGCTACCCGGCAGCATGAGCGATGTTGAGAGCATGGGCTCGCCCAACGCTTCCAGCAACGCCAGCGCAATCGGATTGGACGGTACGCGCAGACCGATGGTTTTACGTTTTTCCTGCAGCAATCGGCGCGGCACTTCTTTCGTCCCTTTCAGGATGAAGGTGTAGTTGCCCGGCGTATTGTTTTTAATTAAACGAAAAGCAACGTTGTCCACGAACGAATACGTCGACAGTTCGGACAGGTCACGGCACATCAACGTGAAGTTGTGTCCATCAGGCAAATGACGGATACGGCAAATACGCTCCATCGCCCCTTTGTCTTCGATTTTGCAGCCCAACGCATAGCCGGAATCAGTGGGATAAACGATTACCCCACCTTTACGCACAATTTCAACGGCCTGATTGATCAGGCGTTGCTGTGGGTTATCAGGATGGATATAAAAAAACTGACTCATACTTTCCTCTCAGTGGTCTCGGGCTGTTCCCAAAGCTGCCAGACGCCTTCAACGCCTGCGGGCAACCAGAGCTTACGACCCAATTCAATCCACGGGCACGGCTGATGAAAATCAGATCCTTGTGATGCCCACAGCTGATGCTGACGCGCCAGCGTCGCCAGATGGGTACGCTCATTGGGAGACTGTTGACACTGTGCCACTTCCATCGCGTCACCGTGATGTTCGGCAAACCAGGCAACCAGTCTTTTCAGCCACTTAGCGCTAAGATCGTACCGACCAGGATGAGCCAGCACCGCCTTACCGCCAGAATGATGAATGACATCAATAGCTTGTTCTATTGTACACCACTGTGGCGGAACGTAACCGGTTTTCCCGCGGGCAAGGTATTTTTTAAACACGTCAGCCATGGTCGTGGCTTTGCCACTCTCAACCAGGAAACGCGCAAAATGGCCTCTCGTGACGGCCCCGCCGTCAGCCAGACGTAACGCGCCTTCCCACGCGCCCGGGATATGTGCTTTGTCCAGTCGCTCAGCAATTAGCTGCGCACGCAGCTGACGACGCGCGGTTTGTTCTGCCAGAAACGCACGCATCATGGGGTGGTCGATATCGATATTCAGGCCGACGATATGGATCTCGTGGTTTTCCCAGACCGTGGAAATTTCAACGCCCGCTATTAACTTCAACGCTAAACCTGAACGTGAAATTTCTTCTCTTGCCGCCGGAATCGCTGCCGTGGTGTCATGATCGGTAATCGCCAGTGTCCCGACTCGCATCTCTACCGCACGGTGTACCAATGCTTCAGGTGTCAATCGTCCATCGGACGCCGTTGTATGACTGTGCAGGTCGTAAATCACTGCGTAATTCGTGTCGCTCAAGGCGGCTCCCGTTTCAATAAATGTCGTATCACGCTCATCATAGCGTTTTAGACAAATTTACTGAAATCAGGTGTTGACTTTATCCCATTGAACTAGTTAACTAGTACGCAAGTTCACATGAAGAAAGAAGGTATCTGAGATGAAAGCAACATATGTCCTGCACGGTGGGTGGCGCACTTCCTGATTTCGGGCAGTGTCTTACGTCTGCAATATGCAACCAGATACCCGGCCCGCCAACTAAGCGGGTTTTTTTTTGAACAAAATTAATGAGAATAACGATGCAAACACAAAAACCGACACTCGAACTGCTGGCCTGTGACGCCGCCTACCGTAACAACCCGACCGAGCTGTTTCATCAGGTCTGCGGCGCGCGCCCGGCGACATTGTTACTGGAATCCGCCGATATCGACAGCAAGGACGACCTGAAGAGTCTGCTGTTGGTCGACAGCGCGCTGCGTATTACCGCCTTAGGTGACACCGTTACCATTCAGGCGTTGTCAGCGAATGGAGCCTCCCTGCTCCCGTTGCTGGATGCCGCCTTGCCAACTGGTGTTGAAAACCAACAACAGCCGAATGCCCGCCAGTTGCGTTTTCCGGCCGTCAGCCCACTGCTGGATGAAGATGCCCGCTTATGTTCCCTGTCGGTCTTTGACACGTTCCGTTTAATGCAGGAACTGGTTAATGTGCCGGAGCAGGAGCGTGAAGCCATGTTCTTCGGCGGTCTGTTTTCCTACGATCTGGTCGCTGGATTCGAAGATTTACCCCAGCTTGAAGCCGGCAACCGCTGCCCTGATTACTGCTTCTACCTGGCCGAAACCCTGATGGTCATTGACCACCAGAAAAAAAGCACCCGTATTCAGGCCAGCGTGTTCACGCCCTGCGAGGAAGAAAAACAGCGTCTGGCCCACCGACTGGCGCAGTTGAGCCAGCAGTTAACCGAACCCGCGCCGCCGCTGCCCGTTATTGAAGTACCAGAAATGCGCTGCGAGTGTAATCAGAGCGATGAAGAGTTCGGTACCGTCGTGCGCGGTTTGCAAAAAGCCATTCGTGCCGGTGAGATTTTCCAGGTAGTGCCTTCCCGCCGTTTTTCACTGCCCTGCCCGTCACCACTTGCTGCCTATTATGTTCTGAAAAAGAGCAATCCCAGCCCGTACATGTTCTTTATGCAGGATAACGATTTCACGTTGTTCGGCGCCTCGCCGGAAAGTTCGCTGAAATACGACGCCACCAGCCGCCAGATTGAGATCTACCCCATTGCCGGGACTCGCCCACGCGGCCGTCGTGCTGACGGCTCGCTGGACCGCGATCTCGACAGCCGTATTGAGCTGGAAATGCGCACTGACCATAAAGAACTTTCCGAGCACCTGATGCTGGTGGACCTGGCGCGTAATGACCTGGCACGTATCTGTACCCCGGGCAGTCGCTACGTGGCCGACCTGACCAAAGTTGACCGGTATTCCTTCGTGATGCACCTGGTTTCCCGCGTGGTCGGCGAACTGCGTCATGACCTGGACGTCCTGCATGCATACCGTGCCTGTATGAACATGGGCACGCTGAGCGGTGCGCCGAAAGTGCGCGCCATGCAGCTTATCGCCGAGGCTGAAGGTCGCCGCCGCGGTAGCTATGGCGGCGCGGTCGGTTACTTCACCGCCCACGGTGATCTGGACACGTGCATTGTGATTCGTTCTGCCCTGGTAGAAGACGGTATCGCCACCGTGCAGGCGGGTGCCGGGATTGTTCTGGACTCTGTACCGCAGTCTGAAGCCGATGAAACCCGTAATAAAGCGCGTGCGGTTCTGCGTGCTATCGCCACAGCACACCACGCACAGGAGATTTTCTAATGGCTGATATTCTGCTGCTCGATAACATTGACTCTTTTACCTATAACCTGGCAGATCAGCTGCGTACCAACGGCCACAACGTGGTGATTTATCGCAACCATATCCCGGCGCAGACCTTAATTGACCGCTTAGCGACCATGAAAAACCCGGTACTGATGCTTTCGCCAGGTCCGGGCGCGCCAAGCGAAGCAGGCTGCATGCCGGAGTTGTTGACTCGCCTGCGCGGCAAATTGCCGATTATCGGTATTTGCCTTGGGCATCAGGCGATTGTCGAAGCTTACGGCGGATATGTAGGTCAGGCGGGAGAAATCCTGCACGGCAAAGCCTCCAGTATTGAACACGACGGTCAGGAAATGTTCGCCGGTCTGGCTAATCCCTTGCCTGTGGCGCGTTACCATTCACTGGTCGGCAGCAACGTCCCGGCGGGACTAACCATTAACGCCCACTTCAACGGCATGGTGATGGCGGTTCGCCACGACACCGACCGCGTGTGCGGATTCCAGTTCCATCCGGAATCAATTCTCACCACTCAGGGCGCGCGTCTGCTGGAGCAAACGCTGGCCTGGGCACAGCAGAAGCTTGAACAAACCAACACGCTGCAGCCTATTCTCGAAAAACTGTACCAGGCCCAGACGCTGTCCCAGCAGGAGAGCCACCAATTGTTCTCTGCAGTCGTGCGCGGTGAATTGAAGCCGGAGCAGCTGGCTGCCGCACTGGTCAGCATGAAAGTGCGCGGTGAGCATCCGAATGAAATTGCCGGGGCGGCGACGGCCCTGCTGGAGAACGCTGCGCCGTTCCCACGTCCGGACTATCTGTTTGCCGACATTGTCGGGACCGGCGGTGACGGCAGCAACAGCATCAACATTTCCACCGCCAGCGCGTTTGTCGCCGCGGCCTGTGGGTTAAAGGTAGCGAAGCACGGTAACCGTAGCGTCTCCAGTAAATCAGGATCGTCCGATCTGCTGGCGGCCTTTGGCATCAACCTGGATATGAATGCCGATAAGTCGCGCCTGGCGCTTGACGAACTGGGCGTATGTTTCCTGTTTGCACCGAAATATCACACCGGTTTTCGTCACGCCATGCCGGTTCGTCAGCAGCTCAAAACCCGCACGCTGTTTAACGTGCTCGGGCCGCTGATTAACCCTGCGCATCCGCCGCTGGCGCTGATCGGCGTCTACAGCCCGGAACTGGTACTGCCCATTGCCGAAACCCTGCGCGTGCTGGGATATCAGCGTGCAGCCGTGGTGCACAGCGGCGGAATGGATGAAGTTTCGCTGCATGCACCGACCATTGTGGCCGAATTGCATGACGGCGAAATCAAGAGTTATCAGCTGACGGCAGACGACTTTGGCCTGACGCCATATCACCAGGAACAGCTGGCGGGCGGCACGCCGGAAGAAAACCGTGACATTCTCAGTCGCTTGTTACAAGGTAAAGGTGAAGCCGCGCACGAGGCCGCCGTGGCAGCGAATGTCGCCATGTTAATGCGCCTGCACGGCGAAGAAGATTTAAAAGCCAACGCACAAATCGTGATTAATGTCCTGCGTAGCGGTGCGGCCTATGACCGGGTCACCGCCCTGGCAGCAAGAGGGTAAATGATGCAAACCGTTTTAGCGAAAATTGTCGCAGACAAGGCGATTTGGGTAGAAGCCCGCAAACAGCAACAACCGTTGGCCAGCTTTCAAAATGATGTTCAGCCAAGCTCGCGACATTTTTATGATGCGCTGCAAGGCGCGCGGACCGCATTTATTCTGGAGTGCAAAAAAGCCTCTCCGTCAAAAGGCGTGATCCGTGATGACTTTGACCCGGCACATATTGCGGGTGTGTATAAACATTATGCCTCGGCGATTTCTGTGCTGACCGACGAGAAATATTTCCAGGGAAGCTTTGATTTCCTGCCCATCGTCAGCCGCATCGCACCACAGCCGATTCTGTGTAAAGACTTTATTATCGATCCTTACCAGATTTACCTGGCCCGTCATTACCAGGCTGACGCTTGTTTACTGATGCTATCCGTGCTGGATGACGAACAATATCGTCAGCTTGCCGCCGTGGCACACAGCCTGAAAATGGGTGTGCTGACCGAGGTCAGCAACGAAGAAGAGCTGGAACGTGCCATTGCGCTTGGCGCAAAAGTCGTGGGCATTAACAACCGCGATCTGCGCGACCTGTCGATTGACCTCAATCGCACCCGCCAACTGGCACCGCGACTGGGCCACGGCGTGACCGTCATCAGCGAGTCCGGCATTAATACCTACGGCCAGGTGCGCGAACTCAGCCATTTCGCCAACGGTTTTCTGATTGGCTCCGCGCTGATGTCGCATCAGGACCTACATGCAGCGGTACGTCGCGTGCTGCTCGGCGAGAATAAAGTCTGCGGACTGACGCGCGCACAGGATGCCCATACGGCGTATGAATCCGGCGCAATTTATGGCGGACTGATTTTTGTTCCTTCTTCACCACGTGCCGTCAATATTGAGCAGGCTCGTGAGGTCATGACAGGTGCGCCGCTACAGTACGTTGGCGTGTTTCGCGACAGCAATATTGATGACGTGTGCTCCACCGTCGGGCATTTATCACTGACAGCCGTGCAACTGCACGGGAACGAAGATCAGACTTATATCGATACGCTGCGTGCGGCATTACCGCAACAGGTGCAAATCTGGAAGGCGCTGAGCGTGGGCGAGTCACTGCCAGTCCGCAGCTATCAGCATGTTGATCGATACGTTTTCGACAACGGCCAGGGCGGCAGCGGACAGCGCTTTGACTGGTCGCTGTTGGGTGGGCAATCACTGGATAACGTTTTACTGGCTGGCGGACTCGGTGCAGATAACTGCGTCGACGCGGCTAAAACCGGCTGTGCCGGTCTCGATTTCAATTCTGGCGTAGAGTCGCAGCCGGGCATCAAAGATGCGCGTCTGCTGGCCTCGGTCTTTCAAACACTGCGCGCATATTAAGGAAAAGGACATGACAACATTACTCAACCCCTATTTTGGTGAATTTGGCGGCATGTATGTGCCACAGATTCTGATGCCTGCCCTGCGCCAGCTGGAAGAAGCCTTCGTCAGCGCGCAGAAAGATCCTGAGTTTCAGGCGCAGTTTACCGATCTGCTGAAAAACTATGCAGGCCGCCCTACCGCGCTGACCAAATGCCAGAACATCACCGCAGGTACTCGCACCACCCTGTATCTGAAGCGTGAAGACTTGCTGCACGGCGGTGCGCACAAGACTAACCAGGTGTTGGGTCAGGCGCTGCTGGCAAAACGTATGGGTAAAACCGAGATCATCGCTGAAACAGGTGCCGGTCAACACGGCGTAGCTTCCGCGCTCGCCTGTGCCTTGCTTGGCCTGAAGTGTCGCATCTATATGGGTGCGAAAGACATCGAACGCCAGTCTCCCAACGTGTTCCGTATGCGGCTGATGGGCGCCGAGGTGATCCCGGTACACAGCGGCTCCGCCACGCTGAAAGATGCCTGTAATGAAGCGCTGCGCGACTGGTCTGGCAGCTACGATACTGCGCACTATATGCTTGGTACGGCGGCTGGCCCACATCCTTTCCCAACTATTGTGCGTGAGTTCCAGCGCATGATCGGCGAAGAAACCAAAGCGCAGATCCTCGAAAAAGAAGGTCGTCTGCCGGATGCCGTTATCGCCTGCGTGGGTGGTGGGTCGAATGCTATCGGTATGTTTGCTGATTTTATTAATGACACCAGCGTCGGGTTGATTGGCGTTGAGCCGGGCGGTCACGGGATTGAGTCCGGTGAACACGGCGCGCCGTTGAAGCATGGTCGCGTCGGAATTTACTTCGGCATGAAATCGCCGATGATGCAAACCGAAGAGGGGCAAATCGAAGAGTCCTATTCGATTTCAGCGGGTCTGGATTTCCCGTCCGTCGGGCCACAGCATGCTTACCTGAACAGTATTGGTCGTGCCGATTACGTATCGATTACCGATGACGAAGCGCTGGAAGCCTTTAAAACCCTGTGCCTGCATGAAGGGATCATTCCGGCCCTGGAGTCATCACATGCCCTGGCGCACGCGTTGAAAATGATGCGTGAGGATCCGGACAAAGAGCAGCTGCTGGTGGTTAATCTCTCCGGTCGCGGCGACAAAGACATCTTCACCGTACACGATATTCTGAAAGCACGAGGGGAAATCTGATGGAACGTTATGAAAACCTGTTTGCACAGCTGAAGGACCGCAAAGAAGGTGCATTTGTCCCCTTCGTCACCCTCGGCGACCCTTCTGTTGAGCAGTCGCTGAAGATTATTGATACGCTGATCGACGCCGGGGCTGATGCGCTCGAACTCGGGATCCCCTTCTCCGACCCGCTGGCTGACGGCCCGACCATTCAGGATGCGACTTTACGTGCTTTTGCCGCAGGCGTCACGCCGTCGCAATGCTTCGAAATGCTGGCGCTGATCCGTCAAAAACATCCCAACATTCCTGCTGGCCTGCTGATGTACGCCAATCTGGTGTTCAGTAAAGGCATTGACGAATTTTACGCCCAGTGTGAAAAAGTCGGCGTGGATTCAGTGTTAGTCGCCGATGTGCCGGTTGAGGAGTCTGCGCCATTCCGGACAGCGGCACTGCGCCACAACGTGGCACCGATTTTCATCTGCCCGCCGAACGCTGATGACGACCTGCTGCGCCAGATTGCGTCCCATGGTCGCGGTTATACCTATCTGTTGTCTCGTGCTGGCGTGACTGGCGCCGAAAAGCGTGCTGCGCTACCGCTGCATCATCTGGTCGAGAAGCTGAAACAATACAATGCACCGCCGTCGTTGCAAGGCTTCGGTATCTCAGCGCCTGAGCAGGTCGCGGGGGCGATTGAAGCAGGTGCTGCCGGGGCGATTTCAGGCTCGGCGATTGTGAAAATTATCGAGAAAAATGTCACCGCACCGGAACAGATGCTGACAGAGCTAAGGGCTTTTGTCAGCGCGATGAAAGCCGCCACGCATCAGTAATAAGCCACAACCGCCAGCGTAAATCTGGCGGTTTTATCCTTCTTTCGCCTGCTTCATTTTGTACATGGCGTTATCTGCGTTCTGAATAGCCACATCCAGTTCACCGTTCACTTCCGCAATTCCCCATGACACCGACAGCGGCACAGTGTGCCCCTCCACCACAAATACGTGATTATTGACCTGACCGCTAATACGCTCAGCGATGGCGATAGCGTCACTCGCCTGAGAGCGAAACAGCAGGATCATAAACTCATCCCCGCCGGTACGAATCACCAGATCGTGACTGGTTCGGGTATTAGACAGCATTCTGTTGGCAATGGTTTGCAGTGCGCGATCCCCGGCCGCGTGGCCCCAGGTGTCGTTGACGGCCTTAAACTTATTACAGTCCAGAAGTACCACCGAACAATGGGATAAATCCCGGCGTTTAATAATGTCGAGGATCCTGCGGTTAAAACAACCGGTCAGCGAATCGATATACACCTTTAGATCGCTTTCATTCAGCCACGATTTCAACGAAAAGCTAATGATAATAAAGAAGAACGGCGCCAAAAGAATCACAATTCCGGCATGCGCATCGTGTACCATAAAACGACCTAACGAGATCGAATAGTGCAGCGCGTACTTTTCTGACAACATCCTGACATGAGCGTTGTTCAGGTTTGCGCATTTCCCCGCTAAACAGAGACTCTCGTTGTTGAGTAAATTAACCAATGCCACATTAAGACCCGGCGGAAGCTGGTATTCAAACGCGTTTGCCAACTCATCTTGCAATTCCGGTTTCGAATGGTCATAAACCAGGTACGCCACGATATGATCGGAGATATCATCGCCTGACAGATCGTAAATATAGCTCACGACACTGTACGCCTTATCACCGGTGATTTTATCGGTGTAAAAATTGGTCGAACTAAGGGCTTTGTTTTTGACGTTTTTTTGCAGTAGTCGGGTATAAAAATCGACCGGCGGGTAGAAAAAATTGGAAATATCGAGCGCCATCTCGGAGTCAGCGAAAGAAAAATTGTGAGAGTCGGCAGGAGTAAACCAGTAAAAATAATCTGCGTCTTTGGCGATAATATAACGATGCGCGTCGAAAGTGCCCGGATTGAGCTCATTCACCATTCCGCGGATAAACTCTGCGGCGGCAAACATACACAGGGCCTGCTGGCTGGGCTGCTTAGCGATAATGGCTCCAGATGCCGAATGTATCCGCTTTCGATCGGCGTTGATTCCCCACTCCCCCTCCTCGCGCGGAACAAAGCGCGACTTGCTGCCACATCGTCCACCATTAATGGTGTGGTGATAACGCTCACCGATGGCGTCCGCGATCAGTTCATTGTCGTTAAAGATGTCCATGAGACGCGTTTGGAGACGGTTGATACCTTCACTTGCGGTGGCCGTACGCTGCTCGTAAATGATGAACAGGAACAGTGATGTAAATATCAGTGTAATGAGGCCAGAGACCAGCAACGCCTGCCTGTTTCTGAGCTTATCCTGCACAATCTTCACGCGTCCACCCTGATAGTTACCCGCATTGCCAAATCAGTTACTTGAGCGCTAAGTTACAGATTTACCCATAAAAAGCATATCTTTATTAACAAATGCGCAAACTAGTCTTCACCATCGAGCAGATAGCCCGCCCGGCGAATGGCCTCACGGCAGTCGCTGACGCCGGCGGCATAACCCGCTTCAATTTCGCAAACCGGGCTGGCACTGCAATAAGGTAATTTGATCGGTACGGCCAGAGCGTGTTCAAGGCTCTCCACCCGAGTCATATACCCCAGCAGTGCGCGCGCAGCATACAGGGCGAATTCTGCTATGTCATCGTTGGGTGATGATTCCAGAAGTGAAATTTTTTGTTGCAGCTGTTGGCGGGACAATTCCATCGTCAATGCCCTCAAAGCAGGTTTGCTTAAAGAGTAGCATTTGATAGAAGGGTGAAAAGGCGGGAGGGGAAAAACAGGGCCAAAAAGACGGGACAACGCTCGCCCCGTCTTTTCACATTTGAATCACAGCGTTAGAAACGATAACCCGCAGAGAACATAAACACCCACGGATCGAGGCGTACGTTATCGTGCTGCTGTGCACCAGCCAGTTTGTAGCTCGCGGTGGTGTCGATATCCATGTACCAGACCGACATGTTAATCAGCCAGTCGCGGTTGATTAAGTAGTCCATCCCCACCTGTCCCGCCGCACCCCAGGAGTCTTTCAGGCTCAGGTCAGATAATCCGGTTTCTTTGCCGTTATCGTTAAATCCTTCGTCGAAGAACGTGGTGTAGTTAACGCCGACGCCAACGTAAGGACGCAACTTGCTGCTGGAGTCGCCAAAGTACCACTGCGCCATTAGCGTTGGCAGTAAATGGTGAACGGTCGCGATATCCCCGGTGGTTGAGGTGCCGATTTTATGACGAAACGGCGTTGCGGCCAGTAATTCGACACCAATATTGTCGGTCGCCATATAGGTGAATGTCAGCCCCAGTTGCGTGTTATTGCTGACGTCAAAACCGCCCAAACTTCCCAGCGTACCGCCCGCACCTTCCGTCGGTCTTACGGTTGCAGAACCTGCGCGAATAAAGAACTCTCCCGCTTCATGCGCAAATGCGTTCCCGGAAAGTAGAGTTGTTAATGCCAATGCTGCCACTGTTAATTTTTTCATGTCCGCTCCATCGTTATGGTTATAAAAGCGGAACGAATATACCTACAATGGAGTAATAAATGATCTAACACAGATCACATTGACGCCTGTAATTTAACATTTATTGATCCAGATTAAGTTAGAACTTGCATTCAAAACCCTGGTTAACTTAATTCAGATCAATTTTGATATATTTGCACCCTGTGAGCATTTTTCCCTTCAATGGTATACGGACGTAATGAGCCATGGTGTACAGAGAACAAACAGCGTTGTTGCATAATGCTGAAGTCATAGCCAAAAATTACCGCCGCTTTACAAAGATATGCTTTTCCATACACCTCGCGATGCTGCCACTGTTGAGTTATCCAGGGTACAATTGCCCGCAAATGAACACCTGCAAAACTCAAGGAGAGTGCATGTCAATCACGGCGAAGTCCGTTTACCGTGACACGGGAAACTTTTTCCGTAATCAATTCATTACCATCTTGCTGGTATCGCTGTTGTGCGCGTTTATCACGGTGGTGTTCGGGCATGCTTTTTCCCCCAGCGACGCGCAGATTGCGCAACTCAGTGAAGGGGATCAGATAACCAACAGCGTGGGACTGTTCGACCTGGTGCAGAACATGACACCGGAACAGCAGCAAATCCTGCTACGTGCGTCAGCGGCATCGACATTTTCTGGACTTATCGGCAATGCCATCCTCGCGGGCGGTATTATTCTGATGATCCAGTTAATTTCAGCAGGCCATCGAGTCAGCGCGCTGCGGGCCATTGGCGCCAGTGCACCGGTATTGCCTAAGCTGTTTATTCTGATTTTTCTGACTACCCTGCTGGTGCAAATCGGGATTATGCTGGTCGTTGTACCCGGTATTGTGCTGGCCATTCTGCTGTCGCTTGCGCCAGTGATGATGGTTCAGGATAAGATGGGTGTCTTTGCAGCCATGCGCAACAGTATGCGTTTGGCGTGGTCTAATATGCGATTGGTTGCGCCCGCTGTGATCGGTTGGCTGCTGGCAAAAACGTCACTGTTGCTGCTCGCCCCCACTTTTGCTGTATTAACGCCGAATGTTGGCGCGGTAGTGGCGAATACGCTGAGCAATATGATTTCTGCCGTTTTGCTGATCTATTTGTTCCGCCTGTATATGCTGATTCGCCAATAAACCCTGAACGCATCCCGGCCTCTTGGTCGATGCTTTTTGATTACGGAATCGAAGAATGAAGCAGTTTCTTGATTTTTTACCGCTGGTGGTCTTTTTCGCTTTTTATAAGCTTTATGACATCTATGCGGCGACCTCGGCACTGATTGTCGCGACGGCCATTGTGTTGATTTACAGCTGGGTTCGCTATCGCAAGGTCGAGAAGATGGCGTTGATCACCTTTATTCTGGTGGCTGTTTTTGGCGGCCTGACCGTTTTCTTCCACAACGATGAATTCATTAAGTGGAAGGTAACGGTGATATATGGGCTGTTTGCGGGTGCCTTACTGGTCAGCCAGTGGGTGATGAAAAAACCGCTGATTCAGCGCATGTTAGGTAAAGAACTGACGCTGCCGCAGCCGGTATGGTCGAAACTGAACCTGGCCTGGGCCGTCTTTTTCATCCTGTGCGGTCTGGCGAATATCTACATCGCGTTTTGGCTGCCGCAAAATATCTGGGTTAACTTCAAAGTGTTTGGCTTAACCGCCCTGACGTTGGTCTTCACGCTGCTGAGCGGGGTATATATTTACCGTCATCTGCCGCAGGAAGATAAGTCATAATGTGCATTCGCCAGATCTGCGGATCTGGCGAATTTTTAACCCACCATACCTTTCTCTCACTTTAACACCGCGTTGCACACCGCCTCCCCTCTGTTCTCAGCCCACAAATTCTAGTAGCATCGCGCCTGTAATCTTTCTCTACAGTCGGTTCTACAATGACAACAACGAATAACACCCCTCAAGGTGAGCTGGTTTTACGTACTCTGGCCATGCCAGCCGATACCAATGCTAACGGCGATATTTTTGGCGGTTGGCTGATGTCGCAAATGGATATCGGTGGCGCTATTCAGGCCAAGGAAATCGCGCACGGTCGTGTGGTCACGGTGCGAGTGGAAGGAATGAGTTTTTTACGCCCGGTTGCCGTCGGTGATGTGGTCTGTTGCTATGCGCGCTGTGTGAAGCGCGGTAACACATCCATCAGCATTAATATTGAAGTCTGGGTTAAGAAAGTGGCATCTGAGCCAATTGGGCAACCCTACAAAGCCACCGAAGCGTTGTTTATCTACGTGGCCGTGGATAAAGATGGGAAACCCCGTCCGATCCCCGCCTCTGCCTGATACGACACGTTAACGTCGAAATCAGACAAGCATTATGCTAATTGCCGGATGATGGCATAGCGCCTCATCCGGCCAACTTCTTACTCGATCTGCGCAGTACCGTTCAGACGGAAAACAATATTCACCACCAGTCCGGAGCCGGGTTTTCCCGCCTCGTAGCGCCATTTGCGCATGGCATTCTTCACTTCACGCTCAAACATATTGGCGGGCTGCGCGGAAAGCACCTCCACGTTCTCAACCCGGCCATCTGACGTCACGTCAAATTTCACTTTTACACGACCTTCAATACGCAGCGCCTGCGCACGTGCCGGATACTGTGGCTGATTACGACTCAGCGCACGCGGGCCAGCAGGCGCACTGACGGTCGGCTTGCTGGTGGCCGGGGCGGTACTGGTGGTCGGGCGCGCAGGCGCGGTGTTTTCAACTGGCGCAGCCGGGCGTGATTCAACCGGTTTAACGTCACGTTTCGGCTGTTCTTGCACCTTTTTCACCGGTTTTGGCTTCGGTTTTGGCTTTGGCTTCGGTTTCTCAATAACGACCGGTGCCTCCTTCGGCGGTTCAGGAATCGGTTCGGGTTCCGGTTCTGGCTCGACGACGGGCTCCGGAGGCGGCTGAACAACCTGCGGCGGTTCGAGGTCAGCTGGCGCGACCATCGTGATAGAAATCGGCTGCGCGGGCGCAGGCAGTTCAATAACCTGATGTACCGAGGTATACAGCAGTCCTGCCACTACAGCACCATGAACGCCGACAGAAAGTAACGTCGGCCAAGGAAAGCGACGAGGTAAATCAAGGGTCATTGAAGTCATAATCGTTTCAGTTAAAAAACCAGGCCCTGATTTTAAATGCAAATAGCAATCATATTCAATAAGCCCATGGCGGTAAGCGGCATTTAAAACGCGATTTTATGATAATAACCCACTTCTAAAGTAGGGGCTTAACAAATCCGTTATCTTTCCGTTGCAGTTGTTAGGCCTTTCCAATAACGTAATTAACGACTTTTACCGATCAAGGAGCTCTTCCCGTGCTGTACGTTATTTATGCTCAAGATATCGCTGATTCTCTCGAAAAACGCCTTTCCGTGCGCCCGGCACATCTGGCACGTCTGCAACTTCTCCATGACGAAGGTCGCCTGTTGACCGCAGGTCCTATGCCCGCCGTGGATAGCAACGACCCGGGTGCGGCCGGATTTACCGGATCAACCGTCATTGCCGAATTTGAATCACTCGAAGCTGCACAAGCATGGGCTGAAGCTGACCCGTATGTAGCGGCAGGCGTTTATGCGCAAGTTTCAGTAAAACCGTATAAGAAAGTATTTTAAGCAACAACGTCAGACTAACATTAATAAGCAGAGTGATTATCTACCCGCTTATAATATTCACAAGGGTGCATCTGAATAGATAATATTCAATGCACCTGTATTATTGCTATTTCAATACTCACCATGGCATATAACACTTAGTGGTTAGAAGCTAAAGCATTTGGCAAAATGTTATGCGGCGAATCGTTTCATGAATAATGACGGTCTTTTCTACAGACGTAGAATAAGGTAGAGGAATGCTGTCGACTTCCTATTAAATTGCTATTTATCATTATCAATTTATTATGTATTTCACTTCTGAAAAGCGATACATCAAGCTCAATAAAATTTCAACTCACTAAGTTATCACTTTTAAAACAACAAGATACATCACCGCATCCATCTGAGAAACCCAATACCACTTCTGCATTACGCCATCAGAAGTGGCATTAACTCACTGATTCTTTAATATCCAGCAGCTTTATTGGCCGCATTGATTCGCTTAGTCCTGGCGTCTTTTTGATTTTTATCTGTTGCCTGCATGATGCCACCGGCAGCATCAATCCAGTCGCTTGCCGTGCAACCAGACAACGTCACACTCAGCATGAGCGCCATTAAATACTTCATCTAAACTCCGTTTTTCAAAAACCGTACAAAAATATTGGTGAAAATTTATATAATTAGTTATTACCGGCACATTGTTACAAACATATCCGACACGAGCAATCAATAAATAAGGGGCTGATTGAATAACGCAGAATATTAAGCGGGAGGATAAAAGATGGCGGGTTGTGCTGTGGTCATTGGGCACCGCCAGCGATGCCCTTTTTTGATCAGACGCTGTGGATTGCAAACAACAACGAGTTACGTTGATGGTTGAGAATGCACTTTCTGATGGTATGGATGCGCATATTGCGGCGCGATTGTCCTTCAAGCCAACGCGCTTTACGGCGACTGGCCTGACGCTGCATCCGCCAGCGCCCCACTTCCGTTCTACTACGCTTCATGTTAACCACTCTTACCGTCACAGAGCGGACATTATACCGCCTGACCGAATGCAGACCAGCAGTTTTCCCGTGTTTTTATTTGCCAGATGAATCCTGATGCGTAAACTCTTAACAATACGCTTTCAAAAGGATTTTTAAATTTATGACAACCTTCTACACCGTGGTGAGTTGGCTGGTCATTCTGGGATACTGGGTACTCATCGCTGGCGTAACATTACGCATTCTGATGAAGCGACGCGCAGTGCCCTCTGCAATGGCCTGGCTTTTGATCATCTATATTCTGCCATTGGTCGGGATCATTGCTTATCTGTCTTTTGGTGAACTTCATTTGGGCAAACGTCGCGCCGAGCGCGCCAGAGCGATGTGGCCTTCAACAGCCAAGTGGCTCAACGACCTAAAAGCCTGTAACCATATTTTTGCTCAGGAGAACAGCAGCGTCGCCTCGTCTTTATTTAAGCTGTGCGAACGTCGCCAGGGTATCGGCGGCGTTAAAGGAAACCAGCTTCAGTTGCTCACCAGTTCCGATGACGTGATGCAGGCGTTGATCCGCGACATTCAACTGGCGCGGCATAACATTGAGATGGTGTTTTATATCTGGCAACCCGGCGGCATGGCCGACCAGGTCGCAGAATCATTAATGGCCGCGGCACGACGCGGTATTCACTGTCGCTTGATGCTGGACTCCGCAGGCAGCGTGGCGTTCTTCCGCAGCCCGTGGGCCGCGATGATGCGTAATGCAGGTATTGAAGTCGTTGAGGCACTGAAGGTTAACTTGATGCGTGTCTTCTTACGCCGCATGGACCTGCGCCAGCACCGTAAGATGATAATGATCGACAATTATATTGCTTACACCGGCAGTATGAACATGGTTGACCCGCGTTTCTTTAAGCAGGATGCCGGCGTCGGGCAATGGGTTGATCTGATGGCAAGAATGGAAGGTCCAGTCGCCACCGCGATGGGGATTGTCTATTCCTGTGACTGGGAGATTGAGACCGGTAAGCGCATTTTACCGCCGCCACCGGATGCCAATATCATGCCATTTGAGCAGGCAAGTGGGCACACCATTCATACCATAGCCTCCGGCCCGGGTTTTCCTGAGGATTTGATCCATCAGGCGTTACTGACCGCGGCATACTCTGCGCGTGAATATTTAATCATGACCACGCCCTACTTCGTCCCCAGCGACGATCTGCTGCATGCCATCTGTACGGCGGCGCAGCGTGGGGTGGATGTGAGCATTATTCTTCCCCGCAAAAATGACTCTATGCTGGTTGGCTGGGCAAGTCGGGCCTTTTTCACCGAGCTGCTGGCGGCTGGCGTGAAAATTTACCAGTTTGAAGGGGGTCTGTTGCACACCAAGAGCGTGCTGGTCGATGGTGAGCTGAGTCTGGTGGGTACCGTAAACCTGGATATGCGCAGCTTGTGGCTGAATTTTGAGATCACGCTGGTGATTGACGATGCCGGATTTGGTGCCGATCTCGCGGCAGTACAGGACGATTACATCTCCCGTTCGCGCCTGCTTGATGCGCGTTTGTGGCTAAAAAGGCCACTCTGGCAACGGATCACCGAGCGACTGTTTTACTTCTTTAGTCCGTTGCTGTAAAACGTACCCAAGAGACGGTAAACAGGTAGTCATTATGGATATGGATTTGAACAATCGCCTGACTGAAGACGAAACGCTTGAGCAGGCTTATGACATTTTTCTCGAACTGGCGACAGACAATCTCGACCCCGCTGACGTTCTTCTGTTCAATTTACAGTTTGAAGAACGCGGCGGCGCAGAGTTATTTGACCCGGCAGAAGACTGGCAGGAGCACGTCGATTTTGACCTGAATCCTGACTTTTTTGCCGAAGTGGTGATTGGTCTGGCCGACTCAGAAGATGGCGAGATTAACGATATTTTCGCACGCGTTTTGTTATGCCGTGAAAAAGATCACAAGCTCTGCCATATTCTCTGGCGCGAATGAGTCAAAAGAAAAGCTGCCCAGGCAGCTTTTTTTATTTAATTCGGAAGCTTAGTTCCACAGCGGTTACAAAATTGCGCGCTGTGCTCGTGCTGATGCTGCTGACACTGAGGGCATTGACGCTGATTCTGCCGATGCTGAAACGCGCTGCTCATGTGCGTGGTAATCAAGCCCGTGGGTATTGCAATTACTGAATAACCGATCAGGATAAGCACTGACGCCACCATACGCCCTAACGGCGTGTGCGGCGCGATATCCCCATACCCAACCGTCGTTACCGTCACAATGGCCCAGTACACCGACGCATTCAGCGTATCAAATCCATACTTCGGCCCTTCAATGAGATACATCAGCGCGCCGAAAATAATCATTAAAATGGCGATAAACGAATAGAACAGAATCAACTGGTGACGTGCGCTTTTTATAGCGCCCCAAAACACCATCAACGAAGGCATAAAGCGCAACAACTTGAGGATCCGCAGTACACGAATCGCCCGCATCGCTCGCCAGGCAAACACATAGTTCAGACTCATTTCTGGCCATAACCACATCACATACAGCGGCAAAATGGTGGCCAAATCGATAATACCCCAAAAACTAAACACATATTTTGCCGGATTGGCCCAACAGCTTAATCGCAGCAAGTATTCGGCGGTGAAGACCAGAGTAATAAAGATCTCCAGCCAGACAAAAGAACGCCATTCATCATACGTTAAATGATATTGCGTCCCGACGCCCGACTCGACGAAGATGACAATGACGCTAAGCAACGCAAACAGCGCGCACAGACCTTCAAAACGACGACCTGAGCGCGTGTTTAAATCGAATAATTTACGATAGACAGCGCGGCGGACAGAGGACACAAAGCCAGACACATTCACCTCACCTATAAGAAGGGCTGACCTTTGTCAGCCCTCACGATTATAGCGGGTCTACTTTCAGGCAGGAAACAGCGTGGCGGAAACTTCCTTCCAGAACCGGTCGCGTTTTTGCACATTCCGGTCCGGCAATCGGACAACGGGTACGGAACACACAACCAGACGGCGGATTGATCGGTGACGGTAATTCGCCTTCCAACAGTTGGATGGTTTTGTTCCTCTCCTGATCGGGATCGGGGATCGGCACCGCCGACATCAGCGCTTTAGTATAAGGATGCAGCGGGTTATGGTACACCTCGTCGTAAGTGCCCAGTTCCACCGCATGCCCCAGGTACATTACCAGCACGCGATCGGAAATATGTTTAACCACCGCCAGGTCATGGGCAATAAAGATTAACGATAATCCCATTTCACGCTGCAGTTGTTGCAACAGGTTCACTACCTGCGCCTGAATCGACACGTCCAGCGCCGAAACCGGCTCATCGCAAATAATCAACTTCGGCTCGAGGATCAGCGCGCGAGCAATCCCGATACGCTGACACTGCCCGCCTGAAAATTCGTGCGGATAGCGGTTGATCAAATTTGGCAACAGCCCGACTTTCATCATCATTGCCTTCACGCGATCGCGCACTTCCTGCCCTGGCAGGCTGGGATGATAAGTGCGCAGCGGTTCTGCGATAATTTCACCGATGGTCATACGCGGGTTTAATGAAGCCAGCGGATCCTGGAAAATCATCTGAATATCGCTGCGCACCGCGCGCCACTCATCGGGTTTCATACCCAGCAAATCTTTACCCAGCCAGGCCACTTTGCCGTCGGTGGCTTTCACCAGACCAATAATGGCGCGGGCAAAGGTAGACTTACCGCAGCCTGACTCGCCCACCACCCCTAACGTTTCACCTTCGTACAGTCGCAGGGTCACGCCATCAACGGCTTTCAGTGTTTGTGAGGGTTGCCAGAACCACTGCTTGCCGTCTTTGATATCGAAATGGACTTTAAGATCGGCTATCTCAAGCAAGACTTTTCGTTGTTCAGTTGCCGTTGTCATACCAGTTCCTCCACCGGTTTAAAGCAGGCACGCAGGCGGCCTGGGCTAAACTCTTCCAGCGGCGGTGCACTGCTACAAATTTCCATCGCATGCGGACAACGAGGCTGGAACGGGCATCCTTTTGGCAAACGCAGCAGGTTTGGCGGGTTACCCGGGATGGTCAGCATCTCTTCCCCTTCAGCATCCAGACGCGGTACCGCGTTAAGCAAACCAATAGAATACGGATGAACGGGTTTATAAAAGACATCGCGCGCGCTGCCATATTCCATGGTGCGCCCGGCATACATCACCAGAACCTTGTCGCATATCCCGGCAACCACACCGAGGTCGTGGGTGATCATAATAATCGCGGTATTGAATTCACTCTTAAGTTCATTCAGGAGCGTCATAATTTGCGCCTGAACCGTAACATCGAGCGCGGTTGTCGGCTCATCGGCGATCAGTAACTTTGGCCGACACTGTAACGCCATGGCGATCATCACACGCTGGCGCATCCCGCCTGAAAATTCATGTGGATACATCTTCATACGCTTGCGCGCTTCCGGCATTTTGACCGCATCCAGCATTCTGACGGATTCTTCAAACGCTTCGGCTTTACTCATACCTTTATGCAGCATCAGCACTTCCATTAACTGCTCTCCGACCCGCATATACGGGTTCAGGGAGGTCATGGGGTCCTGAAAGATCATTGAAATTTGTTCGGCGCGCAGTTTGTTCAGCTCGCGTTCCGGTAAATTAAGAATTTCACGTCCGTTGAACGTCGCAGAACCGCCGATGCGACCATTGGCCGCCAACAGTCCCATCAGGGCAAACGCCGTTTGCGATTTCCCCGATCCAGATTCACCGACAATACCCAGCGTTTCACCGGCTCGCAGCGAAAAGTTCAGATCGTTAACCGCGGTTACATCCCCATCAGGGGTGGCAAACGTCACGCGCAGATCTTTCACGTCCAGCAGTGCGTTAGCCTGTTGTTGCGCGAGCGGCGCGGTTGAGGTTTCAATTACGCTCATGGCTGCACTCCTTAACGGTCTTTCGGGTCGAGGGCATCACGCAGGCCATCGCCAATAAAGTTGAAACAGAACAACGTCACCACCAGGAAACCTGCCGGAAACAGCAGCAGCCACGGTGAGACTTCCATTGAGTTAGCACCATCACTTAACAACGCCCCCCAACTGCTTAACGGCTCCTGGGTCCCTAAGCCAAGGAAGCTCAGGAAGGATTCGAACAGGATCATGCTCGGTACCAGTAGCGATGCGTACACAACTACCACGCCCAGAACGTTCGGGACAATATGGCGGATAACAATGCGCACGGTCGAAACCCCACCCACCTGCGCAGCCTCAATAAACTCTTTGCGCTTCAGGCTCAGCGTCTGGCCACGCACGATACGTGCCATATCCAGCCAGGAGACCATACCGATCGCCACAAAGATCAGCAGGATGTTTTGCCCAAAAAAGGTCACCAGCAGAATGACGAAGAACATGAACGGGAAGGAGTTGAGGATTTCCAGCAGGCGCATCATCACGGAGTCAATTTTGCCGCCCAGATAACCTGACAGCGATCCGTACAACGTGCCGACAATCACCGCCACCAGCGCCGCGGCAATCCCGACCATCAGCGAAATACGTCCACCAATCGCCACGCGTACCAGCAGGTCACGACCCGAAGAATCAGTACCAAAGTAGTGGCCGGACTCACTGTCCGGCGCGCTGGACATCATTCCCCAGTCGGTATCGAAGTAGGTAAATTGCGATAGCATGGGCGCAAGGGTCACAAACAGCGCGATAATCACCAGCACAACCAGACTGGCTACCGCCGCGCGGTTATGCATAAAGCGTCGACGCGCATCCTGCCACAAACTGCGGCCTTCGACTTCCAGCTTTTCACTGAAATTCTCCAGCGTCTCGCTGTTTTTCTTACTTAACATCATAGATAGCGAGCTCCAGTATCAGTAACGGATTTTCGGATCGATAACGGCATACAGCACATCAACAATCGCATTAAATACAATTGTCAGTGCACCGACCAGAATGGTCAGGCTCAATACCAGCGAGTAGTCGCGGTTCAGCGCGCCGTTAACGAACAGTTGACCAATACCCGGCAAGCCGTAGATAGTTTCAATCACCATCGAACCGGTAATAATGCCGACAAACGCCGGGCCCATATAAGACAACACCGGCAGCAAAGCGGGCTTTAACGCGTGACGGAAAATAATCCGCCGCATTGGCAGACCTTTCGCCCGTGCGGTACGAATAAAGTTGGAGTGCAGCACTTCAATCATCGACCCACGGGTGATACGGGCGATACTGGCGATATAAGCCAGCGACAACGCCACCATCGGCAAGATCATAAATTTCAGCGCCCCGCCGTTCCAGCCACCACCGGGCAACCATTTCAGCGTTATTGCAAATATCATCACTAACAAGGGGGCCACCACAAAGCTTGGGATAACCACCCCGGTCATCGCCACCCCCATCACCGTATAATCCCAGCGCGTATTTTGCTTCAACGCAGCAATGACGCCAGCACTGACGCCAACGAGTACCGCCAGGATAAAGGCAGCTGCACCCAGCTTCGCCGAAACCGGGAAGCTCGAGGCAACCAGATCGTTAACTGTATAGTCTTTATATTTAAAGGAAGGTCCAAAATCGCCATGCGCCAGTTGCTTCAGGTAGCTGAAGTACTGCGTGGTGATAGGGTCATTAAGATGATATTTCGCTTCAATATTCGCCAGTACTTCTGGCGGTAACGCACGTTCACCGGTAAAAGGACTCCCCGGCGCAAGGCGCATCATAAAGAATGAGATCGTAATAAGAATAAATAGCGTCGGAATCGCTTCCAGACAGCGACGTAATATGAATTTTAACATTGCCCGTACCTTCTGGCGTGTGCCTTTATACCTCTTTAAGCCAGTTATGGGGCCAGAGAGGTATTTATAGTTCGAAGAAAAAGACACTGTGGGGCAACGATGGTCGCCCCACGTCTTGCCATTAATGCTTGATAATATACAAGTCTTTAACGTGGATATTATCCATCGGGTCTTTACCGGAGTATCCGCCTACCCATGGTTTCACCAAACGCGCATTGACGTAGTAATACACCGGTACAATCGCAGAGTCTTTATCCAACTGCTGCTCAGCTTTCGAATACAGCTCGCTGCGCTGCGCTTCGTCAGTCACTTTCAGCGTATCGGCAATCAACTTATCAAATGCCGCGCTCTTATAGTGAACAGTGTTGTTGGAGCTGTCTGACAGCACCATGTTAAGGAAAGAAGTCGGTTCGTTGTAATCCGCACACCAGCCCGCACGAGAAACATCATAGTTACCCTGATGACGGGTATCGAGGAAGGTCTTCCACTCCTGGTTTTCCAGCTTAACGTTGGCACCCAGATTTTTCTTCCAGATAGAGGCGGCTGCAATAGCCAGCTTCTTGTGCAGATCGGAGGTGTTATACAACAGGTCGAAGCTCAGCGGTTTTTCTGCGGTAAAGCCAGCTTCAGCCAACAGTTTTTTCGCTTCTTCGTTACGTTTTTCCTGTGACCACTTGAACCACTCTGGCTCAACCAGTTTTGCGCCATCGGTATACGGCGGCGTGAAGCTGTACGCTGGCAGGTCGCCCTGGTTCTTCACTTTGTTGACGATAATGTCACGATCCAGTGCCATCTTCAGGGCGGTACGTACACGCACATCGTTGAACGGTGGCTTCTGGTTATTAATTTCGTAATAGTAGGTACACAGATACGGGTCAACGTGAACTTCGTTCGGGATCTCTTTTTTCAGTTTCTGGAATAACTCAATCGGCATGTTGTTGTAGGTCATGTCGATTTCACCACTGCGGTAGCGGTTAACATCAGTCACTTCAGAAGAAATTGGCAGATAAGTTACCTGGTTAATCACCGTTTTGGCGTTATCCCAGTAGTTAGTATTACGCTCAAGAACGATGCGCTCGTTGACGACCCAATCTTTTAATTTATAGGAGCCGTTAGAAACGATGTTCGCGGGCTGGGTCCATTTATCACCATATTTTTCCACCACGGCTTTAGGCACCGGGGAAACGGATGAGTGAACAAGCAGTTTGTAGAAATACGGAACAGGTTCACTGAGGGTAACTTCAAAAGTATGGTCATCAATGGCTTTTACACCGAGATCGGTGACCGGTTTTTTACCGGCGATAATGTCGTCAATATTAACGATGTGCCCATACTGTAAATAGCTGGAGTATGGTGAAGCGGTATTAGGATTCGCCAGACGTTGCCAGCTATACACAAAATCTTGCGCGGTCACGGGCGAGCCATCGGACCATTTCGCGTCTTTACGCAGATGGAACGTCCAGACTTTAAAATCTTTATTTTCCCATTTTTCCGCCACGCCCGGTGATGGCTTGCCATCAACGTCGCTGATTAATAAACCTTCAAACAGGTCACGGTTAATGTTGGATTCTGGCACACCTTCGATCTTGTGCGGATCGAGAGACTGAACTTCCGAACCATTATTGCGTACCAGCGTTTGCTTCTCAGCAAGTTGAACACCGGCAGGTACTTCTGCCGCCGTGGCAACATTTCCTGCGATAAGCGCAGATAGAATCCCCGCCGCTACTAAACTTTTCTTAGTGATGTTAGTCATTGTGTTTGTACTCCCTCATTATTATGGCTGGTTTTTTAACCAGACTGTTAATCCTGTACGGATCCCTGTACGGCACCGGAGATTTTCTGCCGTCAGGTGATTTATTGTTTTACTGCTTGCTATCACCGACTTTATTTATTCTGGCGGTTCGAGCGACCGCCTTGCGTCGATTTTCTACGTGTCTCCCCTGTCGGAAACACGCGGTTACTCTATTGAGAGAAACTAACTGAAAACAGTTCTCAACAACGTAAAATCTTCTGCAAAATACCTGGTCGGAAAGTATCAAATGCCTTTCTTAACCGCCAATACATTTTACAGATTTGTTAACCAATTCGCTTTTATCGAAAAAAAATCGCACATCAATGGTCCTCAAAAAGAGAGGTAATAATCTTAATGTCATGATAGATAACGAATTAAATCCATTGAGCGGTTGATTACCCTGTCCGGTATCAATATGCCGATATAATTTACATAAAATTAACAATTGGTCATTAATTAGCACATTACTCTAAAAAAGACACTGAAATAACTAATAACATTTCGATAATCCTTCAGCAAGCCCCAGAGTATAATGTTAGAAAAATAACAGTAAGTCCCCTATTCAGGGACGTAGCCATAAAAATTATTATCTTATAAATCAATGCGTAACAGATGGATTGGCAATCAGCATGTTTTACAATTTCAATGCTAATTTTCAACTTTAGTGAGACGTTTTACTGATAATGAAAAGAACGGAGCTGAGGGCCAGCTCCGTTTACTGAAAACAGTCCCGTCAGGCCAGTAAGCCCGGGAAAATAGATTTGATGCCGGTGACGATGAATTCAATCCCCAACGCCATGAGCAATAAGCCCATAATACGGGTAATAACGTTAATACCCGTTTGCCCCAACAGGCGTACCAGCCAAGGAGCCATACGAAACAGTCCCCAACAGCATAAGGCAAACAGTGCAATCGCCACAAAGAACCCGAACAGGTTTAATGCGCTGTGATAGCGAGTCCCCCAGACGATGGTTGAACTTATCGCCCCCGGCCCCGCCATCAACGGTAATGCCAACGGAACAACACCAACATTCTCGCGTATGGCAGTCTCTGACTTTTCCTGTTTGTTTTGTTTATCTTCCCCGAGTTTCCCACTGATCATCGACATTGCAATGGTTACCACCAGAATCCCGCCGGCAATTCTGAACGAATCAATCGAGATACCGAAGAGTTGCAGGATCGCATCACCAAGAAACAACGAGGTCCACAAAATAATCGCCACCGACAGGTTTGCCGTCAGATTGGTTTTGTTACGCGCCGCTGCGGTTTGGTAGCTGGTCATACTGATAAAGACCGGGATGATCCCGACGGGGTTGACCAACGCAAATAACCCAATGAAAAACTTAAAGTAAAGAGGAAAATCAAATAGCGTATGGATCACGGTTAGCTCCGAAGCGTTAGCCGGATAAAATGAGTCATAAAAAATGTTAAAAACCGCGCTGAAGATACGCTTTTTGGCAGCATTCTTCACCTTCTATCTGCGTTAATCTCTGTAAACGTGCTACCAATACTCGGTGTTATTAATATGTATGAAATATGCTAATGTTAATCTCATTCATTCCATCAATTCGTTAACACTTGCCGATAAACACTAAAAGAGCCTGCTGAAAGGTGTCAGCTTCGCGTAAATTTGATCCAGATCACGCAATTACTACTCAGAAGTGAGTAATCTTGCTTACGCCACCTGGAGGAAACGCGTTAGAGTTGAATACGCTAGCGTATAAGCTCTTTTAGTAAATCAATGTAAGGCGGGCGTTAATTAACCGTTTGATTTTCAAAACGTTACACAAATTTTCGTCGATCTGTCTATACTCTCGTAGCGAGCAGATGATTTACTAAAAAAGTTTAACATTATCAGGAGAGCATCATGGCTGTTACTAATGTCGCTGAACTTAACGCACTTGTAGAGCGCGTAAAAAAAGCCCAGCGTGAATATGCCAGTTTCACTCAAGAACAGGTTGACAAAATCTTCCGTGCCGCCGCTCTGGCTGCCGCAGACGCTCGAATTCCTCTCGCGAAAATGGCCGTTGCCGAATCTGGCATGGGTATTGTCGAAGATAAAGTGATTAAAAACCACTTCGCATCTGAATACATCTATAACGCTTACAAAGATGAAAAAACCTGTGGTGTCCTGGCCGAAGACCATACTTTTGGGACCATCACTATCGCTGAACCGATTGGTATCATCTGCGGTATCGTTCCAACCACTAACCCAACGTCTACTGCAATCTTCAAATCGCTGATCAGCCTGAAGACGCGTAACGCTATCATCTTCTCTCCACATCCGCGTGCTAAAGATGCAACCAACAAAGCGGCAGACATCGTTCTGCAGGCTGCTATCGCTGCTGGCGCACCAAAAGACCTGATTGGCTGGATCGATCAACCTTCTGTTGAACTGTCTAACGCTCTGATGCACCACCCGGACATTAACCTGATCCTTGCGACCGGTGGTCCTGGTATGGTTAAAGCAGCATACAGCTCTGGTAAACCGGCAATCGGTGTTGGCGCAGGTAACACCCCTGTTGTTATCGACGAAACAGCAGATATCAAACGTGCCGTTGCTTCCGTGCTGATGTCTAAAACCTTCGACAACGGTGTAATCTGTGCGTCTGAACAGTCCGTTGTGGTAGTAGATTCCGTATACGACGCCGTTCGCGAACGTTTTGCCAGCCACGGTGCCTATATGCTGCAGGGCAAAGAGCTGAAGGCTGTTCAGGACATCATCCTGAAAAATGGCGCGCTGAACGCGGCTATCGTGGGTCAACCGGCATACAAAATCGCTGAGCTGGCTGGTTTCTCCGTGCCGACTAACACCAAGATTCTGATTGGTGAAGTTAAAGTTGTCGACGAAAGCGAACCGTTTGCTCACGAAAAACTGTCTCCGACGCTGGCAATGTACCGTGCGAAAGACTTCGAAGATGCAGTTGTTAAAGCTGAAAAACTGGTTGCTATGGGCGGTATCGGTCATACCTCTTGCCTGTACACTGACCAGGACAACCAGCCAGAACGCGTTGCTCACTTCGGTCAGATGATGAAAACTGCACGTATCCTGATCAACACCCCAGCGTCTCAGGGTGGTATCGGCGACCTGTACAACTTTAAGCTTGCACCATCCCTGACTCTGGGTTGTGGTTCCTGGGGTGGTAACTCCATCTCTGAAAACGTTGGTCCTAAGCACCTGATCAACAAGAAAACCGTTGCTAAGCGAGCTGAAAACATGTTGTGGCACAAACTTCCGAAATCTATCTACTTCCGCCGTGGCTCACTGCCAATCGCGTTGGATGAAGTGATTACCGATGGTCACAAACGTGCGCTGATCGTGACCGACCGCTTCCTGTTCAACAACGGCTACGCTGATCAGATCACGTCCGTTCTGAAAGCTGCGGGCGTTGAAACCGAAGTGTTCTTTGAAGTTGAAGCTGACCCGACGCTGAGCGTTGTGCGCAAAGGTGCTGAACTAGCCAACTCCTTCAAACCAGACGTGATCATCGCGCTGGGTGGCGGTTCCCCGATGGACGCAGCGAAAATCATGTGGGTCATGTACGAACATCCGGAAACCCACTTCGAAGAACTGGCGCTGCGCTTTATGGACATCCGTAAACGTATCTACAAGTTCCCGAAAATGGGCGTGAAAGCGAAGATGATCGCCGTCACCACCACTTCCGGTACCGGTTCTGAAGTCACCCCGTTTGCGGTTGTAACCGACGACGCTACTGGTCAGAAATATCCACTGGCAGACTACGCGCTGACCCCGGATATGGCGATTGTCGATGCTAACCTGGTGATGGATATGCCGAAGTCACTGTGTGCGTTCGGTGGTCTGGATGCCGTCACTCACGCCCTGGAAGCTTACGTTTCCGTACTGGCTTCTGAGTTCTCTGACGGTCAGGCTCTGCAAGCGCTGAAACTGCTGAAAGAAAACCTGCCTGCGTCCTACCACGAAGGTTCTAAGAACCCGGTAGCTCGCGAGCGTGTACACAGTGCAGCGACCATCGCCGGTATCGCGTTTGCTAACGCCTTCCTCGGTGTATGTCACTCCATGGCGCACAAGCTGGGTTCACAGTTCCACATTCCTCACGGTCTGGCGAACGCCCTGCTGATCAGCAACGTTATTCGTTATAACGCGAACGACAACCCGACTAAACAGACTGCTTTCAGCCAGTACGACCGTCCGCAGGCCCGTCGTCGCTACGCTGAAATCGCAGACCATCTGGGTCTGAGCGCACCGGGCGACCGTACCGCAGCGAAAATCCAGAAACTGCTGGCATGGTTGGATGAGATCAAAGCTGAACTGGGTATTCCTAAGTCTATCCGTGAAGCTGGCGTTCAGGAAGCTGACTTCCTGGCACATGTTGACAAACTGTCTGAAGATGCGTTTGACGACCAGTGCACCGGCGCTAACCCGCGTTACCCGCTGATTTCTGAACTGAAACAGATCCTGCTGGATACCTTCTACGGTCGCGAATACAACGAAGGTGAAACTGCCGCTAAAACTGAAGCAGCTGCCGCGCCTAAAGCAGAGAAAAAAGCGAAGAAATCCGCTTAATTCAAAAATCTAAGCTGTAGTATCACGTCGAACGGTCCCTTTAGGGGACCGTTTTTTTTCGCCTGATTTATTATCACCTTCACAGCGCAAAAACTCATGCAGACCATCGCGGTGAATGGACATGCCCGTAGGAGATTGGAGGAGGATGCGCGTAAAGGGTCTACAGAGGTGATTGTAGGGTAGTACTTCTGACTTATGGCCAGTGGTCTACCCTGCGCGTTACAGCGCCCAGGCGAGCGTAGATTAATCGTGGCTGTGCCTTTCCTGAATGGCCGTCAGAGAGCCCTCAGATTGCGCCTCTTTATAGTGCTTGCGGCATACCGACACATAGCGTTCATTGCCACCAATAACCACCTGTTCTCCCTCGTTATAAGGTCGTCCAGCTTGATCAAGACGTAGTACCATACTCGCCTTCCGCCCGCAGAAACAAATAGTCTTTAATTCGACCAATTTATCTGACCAGGCAAGCAGGTATTCGCTACCGCCAAATAATTCACCACGAAAATCGGTGCGTAACCCGTAACACAAAACCGGAATATCCAGCTGATCGACAACCTCGGATAATTCATAAACCTGCTGGCGTGTCAAAAACTGTGACTCGTCAACCAGTACACAATGTATTCTCTGCTGCGCATTCTCCGCGCGAATTTCTTCGAACAATGATGAATTTTGGTTAAACAGTTTTGCAGGTGACGACAGACCTATACGTGAACTTACTTTCCCTGTTCCAAACCGATCGTCGATTTCCGCTGTATATACAACGGCACGCATGCCACGTTCCTGGTAATTGTATGAAGATTGCAGCAAAGCGGTCGACTTCCCCGCATTCATTGCAGAATAGTAAAAATATAGCTGTGCCATTGACCGTCAGCCCTCACCTGAGTAAATAAATATGGGCGCGATTGTATCATAATTCACAAACATGTCTGCGCACCGTTGTCGCCCACATACGTATAAAAAATCGCGTCAGCATCACTCATCAACCTCCTAAATATGACGAACTACGGTAAGGTTCAGGAAACAGACTTAAGTTATGGATCGCACAGTGATGCACACCACCAATGCTCGAATAATCTGACTTATGACGGTATATACACATTCTTTCACAAATAGTGCCCTTGAAATTCATCAACGGTGCTTATCATCACAGTTCAATAAAGAAACCTTGCTTTCAATGTTATTGAATCCCCCTACGAACACCCTGTAATAGTGAATTCCCGTAAGCAAAACTAATACAAAAGGTTGAAATTACTGCAAACAGATACAATTACCGTGCTGTAAAATGTGACCTGAATCTTGAATTTTCCTGCATGACTGAAGAGTAGCCCCCACACCAATAAGCCTTTTTTATGCCCTTTCCCAGACGAAATTTAACGACAATGAATTAATGCAGATACTAAATAAAGCGCAATTTTGAATTCCTTACATTCCTGGCTATTGCACATCTGAATTTATCGCTCTATTATTAGCTCAACAAACCCCACCCAATATAAGTTTGAGATTACTACAATGAGCGAAGCACTTAAAATTCTGAACAACATCCGTACTCTTCGTGCGCAGGCAAGAGAATGCACTCTGGAAACGCTTGAAGAAATGCTGGAAAAATTAGAAGTTGTCGTTAGCGAGCGTCGCGAAGAAGAAAGCGCTGCCGCTGCTGAAGTTGAAGAGCGCACTCGTAAACTGCAACAATATCGTGAAATGCTGATTGCTGACGGTATTGACCCGAACGAACTGCTGAATAGCATGGCTGCGGTTAAAACCGGTGCTAAAGCCAAGCGCGCAGCACGCCCAGCTAAATATAGCTATGTTGACGAAAACGGTGAAACGAAAACCTGGACCGGCCAGGGTCGTACACCGGCAGTAATCAAAAAAGCGATGGAAGAACAAGGTAAACAGCTGGACGATTTCCTGATCAAGGATTAATCCACAATTAGTTTGCTTAAAATCCCGCCGACGGCGGGATTTTTTTTACCTGTACTTCGCATAACACCGACCCAATAGGGGTATAAAAAAACGGCGCTG
The DNA here is from genome assembly GCF_005281195.1 of Citrobacter sp. wls613. Taxonomy (NCBI): domain Bacteria; kingdom Pseudomonadati; phylum Pseudomonadota; class Gammaproteobacteria; order Enterobacterales; family Enterobacteriaceae; genus Citrobacter; species Citrobacter sp. wls613. Next base: position 5,109 of record NZ_SZXN01000050.1, on the reverse strand, counting down.
GATAAACAGCGCCGTTGCATGCGGATTAATAACGTGATGTTACTTCTTAATACCCATCTCGTCTTCAAGCCAGGCTTTAAATTCAGCGCCAAGGGTATTATGACGAATACCATATTCGACGAACGCTTGCATATAACCCAGCTTATTACCACAGTCATGGCTTTTGCCCTTCATGTGATAGGCTTCAACCGTTTCTTTTTCAATCAGCATATCGATAGCATCGGTCAACTGAATTTCGTCACCTGCGCCCGGAGGCGTTTTTGCCAGCAGAGGCCAGATATCTGCACTCAGGACATAACGCCCTACAACCGCAAGATTAGATGGCGCGACATCGGCTTTCGGTTTTTCCACAACGCCGACCATCGGTACGCTTTCGCCCGGCGCTAATTCCACACCTTTACAGTCCACCACGCCGTAAGCCGTCACATCTTCTACTGGCTCCACCATAATTTGGCTGCTGCCTGTTTCATCAAAGCGACTAATCATTTCGGCGAGGTTATCGCGGGATAAATCAGATTCGTATTCGTCGAGAATAACATCCGGCAGGATGACCGCTACGGGTTCATCACCAACAACCGGGTGCGCACACAATACAGCGTGACCCAGACCTTTTGCCAGACCCTGACGAACCTGCATAATCGTCACGTGCGGTGGGCAAATAGATTGCACTTCTTCCAGCAACTGGCGCTTAACACGTTTTTCCAGCATAGCTTCAAGTTCAAAGCTGGTATCGAAGTGGTTTTCAATCGAATTTTTAGACGAGTGAGTCACAAGGACAATTTCAGTGATACCCGCGGCAATACATTCGTTGACGACGTATTGAATTAATGGCTTATCAACCAGCGGTAACATTTCTTTAGGAATTGCCTTGGTCGCCGGTAACATCCTGGTTCCTAATCCCGCTACCGGGATAACGGCTTTTTTGACTTTCGAATTAAGGGCAGCCATTTAAAACTCTCCTGGACTGTTCATGTATTGAACGTGTTCATCAATCTGTATCGCATCCGAGTATATCAGTACCGCAACAAGCTTCAGGTCTGAAAAGGACGCGCGTCGGTATAATTAAGATAAATACGAATAAATCTGGCGCTGATAGTAGCACTGCAAAAGACAGAGAGGTGAGCCAATTTGAATCCCTGCCTCTCGATTGTTCATTCTGCGGACAACATCAGTCGCAGACGCCCCCCGGCACCCCAAATTTGGCACTGCCAGGACTCACAGCGTTGGCTTAGTTGGTTGAGGTACGTATTCCCCAACGTTCCCAACGGAACACCGTTACTGATTTGCACGTTGTGGCTACCAGTATTTAAGGTCGCATTCAGGCCCGCAGAGACCAGGACCAAATTTTTTAAACCGCTATGGTAGTAACCCACCAGCAACGGAAATTGCCCCGGTAGATTGGCCTGTCGAAGCAGATGATTAACCTGTTTCAGGAGCGTACCGAGCTCCGGCAACCGTTGATTCTGATGTGCCAGTTGCTCTTGTAGCAGCCCATTAAACAGTGCCCGTAACAACAGTGCCGCCAGCACGCCATTATCCCCTGCCCGCGTCACATCCAGGCAATAGAAGGCAAGATCGTGTTCCGACAACGGCGCAATATCAAGGACCAGGCCGGGTTGATCGGCGGCAACCAGTTGACGGTAGTTGATGCGACACTGTGAAATCACCTGTTGAACCGGTGGCTGTAGCTCTTGTAACAGTTTTGCTGCTGCCGCGGGGTCGCCGACCATCGCATCCCAGTCACGAAATAACCGCTCTTCTTCTTCAACGCGCGAGTTAAACATGTTGGGGTAAAGGCACGCAAAAACCGTTTCCCGTAGTCGGTTAAGGTCTTTCACCGGCTTAAGCAACACATCATCCACACCGAGGCGAAGTGCTTTGGCAATATCAGACATATTTTCTGTCGCGGAGATAACCAGGATTGGCGTCCGATCGCCACGGTTACGCAGGTATTCAACCAGTTTGAGACCGTTCATTCTCGGCATCGCAAGATCGCAGATCATCAGATCGGGTGTAAAGCGCCCCAATAATTCCAGCGCATCAAGCCCATCGCCCGCTACAGCCGTTGTCGCTCCCAAAGAGGAAAACCATGAGTCCAGAAGTGAGCGAAATACAGGCTCATCTTCAACAATAAGAATCTGTTTTCCGACCAATGGCTGCGTCATATTCTCCCCCCTGACTGGCTTTAATCAATAGTGGCATGCTATTGCTACTCACGCCTGTCAGAATTGACTTAAGTGTTGATAAAAAATGCGTTAGATGTTGGTCTTCACCAGTGGCAGCAACTCATCCATTTTTTTCTCTACCGCAAGCTGCCCGGCAGCAATAGCTGCACCAGCACGGTGGAAGTCCAGCGTGGATATTTGCGGACAAAACGGTTGAATTAGAATATCTGGCGGGTCGCCGGCCATGCGGTTACGTTTAAGCCGGTTTTCCAGCACCTGAATAGAGGTGGTCATGATCTCCATCGCCGTGGGCGCAGTGACCGTTCGTCTGGCGGTGATATTACTCAACCGCTCTTTCAGACGCGCATGCCATGAAAGCTCGTCATCACTCGAGTCGGTATCATTGCTGACGTTAAAGGAGAGCAGATCTTGTTGCATGAGGTGCGCATCATGTTGCAGGTCAACCGCAATGACGATATCGGCGCCTAGCGCACGCGTCAGCGAAACCGGCACAGGGTTAACCACCGCGCCATCAACCAGCCAATAACCATTATGTGCAACCGGGGACATCAGACCAGGAATACTGCAAGAGGCCCGCACGGCAAGGTGTAAATCACCTTCGGTAAACCACAGTTCGCGACCCGTACTCAGATTCGTCGCGACGGTAGCAAACCGGCGCTGGCAGTGTTCAATTGACTCGACAGGCATGACGTTGCGGTATTGATTAAACACGCGTTCACCGCGCAGCAATCCGCCTCTGCGCCAGGAGAGATCCATCAGGCGTAAAACATCCCAATAGCTGAACGAGCAGACCCATTGCTCGAGGGCGGGTAATTTATTACACGCATAGGCGGCACCAACCAACGAGCCGATTGAGCACCCTGCAACGATATCAACATCAATGCCCATATGTTTAAGGGCCTTAATCACACCAATATGCGACCAGCCTCGTGCCGCGCCGGAACCTAGCGCCAGCCCAATTTTTATTTTTCTCATTGTACCTACAGACTTCCCCTGGCTTGCAGACGTAGCAACATCACTACGGCTCAGTTAACATAGTGCTACCGTGGCGTTTTTACGCCGTTTTTTTATTCCAGGGAGTATTTTGTGTCTCAGCTTTGTCCCTGTGGTAGCGCTGTCGAGTATAGCCTATGTTGCTACCGTTATGTGTCTGGCGCGCAAGTAGCACCAACGCCGTCACACCTCATGCGTTCTCGTTACTGTGCTTTTGTGATGAAAGACGCAGATTACCTGATTAAGACCTGGCACCCCGACTGTCATGCTGCTGCATTTCGCGATGAGATTAGCGCAGGATTTGCCCATACCGAATGGCTTGGACTTACCCTCTTTGAACAGGCAACGTCGGACACAGAAAATACCGGCTATGTCAGCTTTGTGGCGCGGTTTTCCGAACAGGGGAAAACGGGCGCCATTATTGAGCGCTCTCGTTTTTTAAAAGAAAACGGCCAGTGGTATTATATTGATGGTACGCGCCCGCAAATTGGCCGTAACGATCCCTGCCCTTGCGGGTCAGGTAAAAAATTTAAAAAGTGCTGCGGCTAACCCACGCCCGACAGCATCTATTACGCAAACATTTTCAACAGGAATACCCCGGCAATGCATTCACAACAACGTAAAGTTCTGCGCACTATCTGCCCCGACCAAAAAGGTTTGATCGCACGCATCACCAATATTTGTTACAAGCATGAACTGAACATCGTGCAAAACAACGAGTTTGTTGACCACCGTACCGGTCGCTTTTTTATGCGTACAGAACTGGAAGGCATTTTTAATGACGTCACGCTGCTGACCGATCTCGACGGCGCACTGCCTGAAGGATCCATTCGCGAACTTACGCCAGCAGGCCGTCGCCGCATCGTTATTTTAGTCACCAAGGAAGCGCATTGTCTGGGCGACCTGTTAATGAAAGCCAATTACGGTGGACTCGATGTTGAAATTGCGGCGGTAATCGGCAACCACGACACGCTGCGTTCGCTGGTTGAACGTTTTGATATTCCTTTTGAGCTAGTCAGCCATGAAGGATTAACCCGCGAAGAACACGATCAAAACATGGCCGATGCCATCGACGCCCACCAGCCTGATTATGTGGTGTTGGCGAAATATATGCGTGTCTTGACGCCAGAATTTGTTTCACGCTTCCCGAATAAGATTATTAATATTCACCACTCGTTCCTGCCTGCCTTTATTGGTGCACGTCCGTACCACCAGGCTTATGAGCGTGGCGTCAAGATCATTGGTGCAACGGCTCACTATGTGAATGATAACCTCGATGAAGGTCCAATCATCATGCAGGACGTGATTCACGTGGATCACACCTATACCGCAGAAGATATGATGCGCGCAGGCCGCGACGTAGAAAAGAATGTGTTAAGCCGTGCGCTGTATCAGGTTCTGGCCCAGCGAGTCTTTGTTTACGGTAACCGAACGATTATTCTGTAATCACCAATAATATGAATTGATTAGCTTTACTGCGTTACGGATGAAAAACACGCAAACGATCTACGTTAAGCAAAGGAATGCTTTACAGCGGCGCGTCATTTGATATGATGCGCCCCGCTTCCCAAGGAAGCAGGCCAGTAAAAGCATTACCCCGTGGTGGGGTTCCCGAGCGGCCAAAGGGAGCAGACTGTAAATCTGCCGTCATCGACTTCGAAGGTTCGAATCCTTCCCCCACCACCATTATTCACTACAGCGATGTAGTTAACTCGATGAGCAATGCAGAAGTTTGCACTTATCGGGGAAGGGTGAGAACCTTCGATTAAGGTTCGACTCGAGCGAAAGCGAGAGAACGTTGCTAAGGGCAACGGCCCGAAGGGTGAGGAGCGAAGCGACGAATAATCCTTCCCCACCACCATCCTAATAGCATTACCTACAATTTGAACTACCCCTGGTGGGGTTCCCGAGCGGCCAAAGGGAGCAGACT
>NZ_SZXN01000011.1:164-1036 GCF_005281195.1 Citrobacter sp. wls613 | reverse complement strand
GGGGCAGTCGCAACGCCGGATGCGGCCGTTGCCGCAGCGCCTGAGAGCGCGCCTGACGCCACCGCCGACAACGGCGCCGCGCCGGTGCGTTTTCTGGTGATGGCCAACCAGGAAAGCCCGCTATCAAGCGTGGTGGCCGGGCGCGTGTCGCAGGTCAACGTTGAGCTGGGCGATACGGTCAAGGCAGGCAAACTGCTGGTGACGCTGGACTGTAGCGAGCTGAAAGCCCGTCGCGACGCGGCAGACGCCGAGTACAGCGCCGCGCAGATCAAATATGAAGCGAAGGCGAAATTGCAGGGTCTGCATTCCGCAGGCGCGCTGGAGGTTGGCCTTGCCGCCGCCGACGTGAACCGCACCCGCAGCCAGATCAAAATTTTTGAAGCGCAGCTGGCGCAGTGCCGCTTTACCGCGCCGTTCGACGGCCGCGTGGCGCGTATTTACGTCAAAGAGGGCCAGGGCGTCGGCGCAGGCGCGCAGGTTATCGATCTTGTAAGCAACGGCACCCGCAAGGCGCGCCTCAACGTGCCGTCAGGCTGGACCACCTGGCTTGCGCCCGGCGCGCAGCTTGACGCGGTGGTGGGTGAAACCGGCAAGCATTACCCGATGACCGTCACCCACATCAGCGGCCGCGTGGACGCCGTGAGCCAGACGATTGAGATTGAAGCGGAATTTGGCAGCGACGCCCAGGACGTACTGCCCGGCATGAGCGGCCGCGCGACGCCAGTCTGCCCGAAAGCGGCGGCGCAGTGCCAGAGCGGGACGACCAACTCGTGAGCATCGCCCTGTTCTATTCTCTCGCGGCGCGCGTGAAAGCGGCGCGCAGCCCCGAAGAGCTGGGTTTTGTGATGTGTAACGATACCCGCTCGCTGGTG
>NZ_SZXN01000011.1:0-105 GCF_005281195.1 Citrobacter sp. wls613 | reverse complement strand
GGCGGCGCTGCTCGCCGTTTCCGCCACCGGGCGCGCCCAGCTTGCGGCGCACTCCGGCCTGAGCGACACCGACCGCAATACCCCCTACGCGCTGTGGCTTGCCGC
>NZ_SZXN01000012.1:101701-122477 GCF_005281195.1 Citrobacter sp. wls613 | reverse complement strand
AAACACTATCAGTAAGTTGGAGTCATTACCCAAATCTTCATCCTCGTATTCATGAATCAAATTCGTCATGAGCTGTATAAAAAAACAGTACAACCAGATAAACCAGGCTATAATCATGCCGGGTTTTTTGATGGGTACGCAGCGTGGCGCAGGCAGGTTTTATTTTAACCCGGCACTGGCGGGATACCCCACAGGGGACAGAGGTTTCATTCTGGCTGGCAACGGACGACGGGCCATTGCTGGTCACGCTTGCGCCGCAGGAGTCAGTTGCCTTCATCCCAACCAGCCAGGTTTCCCGCGTTACTTCACTATTACGCGCAGAAAACGGCTTTCGGCTGGCTCCGCTTAACCTGAAAGATTTTCATCGCCAGCCCGTTTCGGGGCTGTACTGCCAATCCCATCGCCAGTTGATGCGTCTTGAGAAGCTGCTACGCGAAAATAGCGTCACAGTCTATGAGGCCGACGTGCGTCCGCCGGAACGTTATCTGATGGAGCGCTTTATCACCTCCCCCGTTTGGGTGGATGGCGATCGGTATAATGACACGCTGATCAACGCGCGGCTGAAGCCAAACCCGGACTATCGCCCACCCTTAAAATGGCTATCGCTGGATATCGAAACCACGCGGCACGGCGAGCTTTACTGCATTGGTCTCGAAGGCTGCGGACAGCGTATTGTCTATATGCTCGGCCCGGCCAACGGTGATGCCTCACAGCTTGATTTTGAACTTGAATATGTGGCGAGCCGTCCGCAGTTGCTGGAAAAGCTCAACGCGTGGATAGCCCACCACAATCCTGATGTCATCATCGGCTGGAACGTCGTGCAGTTCGATTTACGTGTCCTGCAAAATCATGCCGAGCGTTACCGAATTCCCCTGCGTTTTGGCCGTGACAACAGCGAACTGGAATGGCGCGAGCACGGTTTCAAAAACGGCGTTTTTTTCGCCCAGGCCAAAGGCCGCCTGATCATTGACGGCATTGAGGCCCTCAAATCCGCGTTCTGGAACTTTTCCTCGTTTTCGCTGGAAACGGTGTCGCAGGAGCTACTGGGTGAAGGGAAATCAATTGATAATCCCTGGGACCGCATGGACGAAATTGACCGCCGATTCGCTCAGGATAAGCCCGCGCTTGCCACTTATAATCTCAAAGACTGTGAACTGGTCACGCGCATCTTTCATAAAACCGAGATCATGCCGTTTCTGTTGGAGCGCTCAACGGTCAACGGTCTGCCGGTCGACAGGCACGGTGGCTCGGTTGCGGCATTTGGTCATCTCTATCTTCCGCGCATGCACCGTGCCGGTTACGTTGCGCCAAATCTCGGGGAAGTCCCCCCCCATGCCAGCCCCGGCGGCTATGTGATGGACTCGCGTCCTGGTTTGTACGACTCGGTGCTGGTTCTGGATTACAAAAGCCTGTACCCGTCTATCATCCGCACCTTTCTGATCGATCCGGTGGGACTTATCGAAGGTATGGCGCAGCCGGATCCTGAACACAGCACTGAAGGATTCCTTGGTGCCTGGTTTTCGCGCGAAAAACACTGCCTACCGGAAATAGTGACCCAGATCTGGCACGGGCGAGACGAGGCAAAACGCCAGGGAAATAAGCCGCTCTCGCAGGCGCTCAAAATCATTATGAACGCCTTTTACGGCGTGCTCGGCACCACGGCATGTCGATTTTTCGATCCCAGACTGGCCTCGTCGATCACCATGCGCGGGCATGCGATCATGCGCCAGACCAAAGCGCTGATTGAAGCGCAGGGTTATGACGTTATCTATGGCGATACCGACTCAACGTTTGTCTGGCTCAAAGGCGCACACGCGGAAGAGGATGCGGCAAGGATTGGTCGGGAGTTGGTCCATCATGTCAACACCTGGTGGGCGCAGTCGCTGCAACAACAAAACCTGACCAGCGCGCTCGAACTGGAGTTTGAAACCCATTTTCGCCGCTTTTTGATGCCGACCATTCGCGGCGCGGATACGGGCAGCAAGAAGCGCTACGCCGGACTCATTCAGGACGGGGACCAGCAGCGCATGGTCTTCAAAGGACTGGAAACCGTACGCACTGACTGGACACCGCTGGCACAACGGTTCCAGCAGGAACTCTATTTGCGGGTCTTTCGCCAGGAGCCGTATCAGGATTTTGTCAGGGAAACCATCGACCGCCTGATGGCCGGTGAACTGGACGATCAGCTGGTTTACCGTAAGCGCCTGCGCCGCCCGTTAAGCGAATACCAGCGTAATGTCCCACCCCACGTTCGCGCCGCGCGGCTTGCCGATGAACAGAACATCAAGCGAGGCCGTCCTCCGCAGTATCAAAACCGTGGCACCATAAAATATGTCTGGACGATAAACGGCCCGGAACCTGTGGATTATCAGCTTTCTGCGCTGGATTATGAGCATTATCTTACGCGCCAGATACAGCCGGTTGCCGAGGGAATTCTTCCCTTTGTTGATGATAACTTTGCTACACTACTCACAGGGCAACTGGGGTTATTTTGACGCGTGACGAAACCGTCGCCATCCAGTACCATAGCGCCCTTTCCATTCCTGGACCCATTTAACACCACTACCACTGATTCACTAGCCTGGTAGCGGGGTCGTATGCTCTGAAAACTCGGGTTACCCGATACATGACGAGTATTGCCTGCAATTAAAGATATAGAGCCGAACACATATGCCTTTTACACTTGGTCAACGCTGGATCAGCGATACAGAAAGCGAATTGGGACTTGGTACCGTTGTCGCCATGGATGCGCGAACCGTCACCTTACTTTTCTCATCGACGGGTGAAAACCGTCTGTATGCGCGCAGTGACTGCCCTGTGACCCGCGTGATGTTCAATCCTGGTGATACGATCACTAGCCATGAAGGCTGGCAATTGCATGTCGATGAAGTAAAAGAAGAAAACGGACTGCTTGCCTATATCGGAACCCGCCTTGATACCGAAGAAACCGGCGTCGTGCTGCGCGAAGTCCTGCTCGACAGCAAGCTGGTGTTCAGCAAACCTCAGGATCGTCTGTTTGCTGGCCAAATCGACCGTATGGACCGCTTTGCGCTGCGCTATCGTGCGCGTAAATTTCAGAGCGAACAGTATCGTATGCCGTGGAGTGGTCTGCGCGGTCAACGTACCAGCCTGATCCCCCACCAGCTTAATATTGCCCATGATGTCGGTCGTCGCCATGCCCCTCGCGTTTTGCTGGCAGATGAAGTGGGCCTGGGAAAAACCATTGAAGCCGGGATGATCCTGCATCAGCAACTGCTGTCCGGTGCCGCCGAACGCGTGCTGATCATCGTCCCTGAGACGTTACAGCACCAATGGCTGGTCGAAATGCTGCGCCGTTTCAACCTGCGCTTTGCGCTGTTTGATGATGAGCGCTATGCCGAAGCGCAGCACGATGCCTACAATCCGTTTGAAACCGAGCAGCTTGTCATCTGCTCTCTGGATTTTGCGCGTCGTAGCAAGCAGCGTCTGGAGCATTTGTGTGAAGCAGAATGGGATCTGTTGGTGGTCGATGAAGCTCATCACCTGGTGTGGAGCGAAGATGCGCCAAGCCGCGAGTATATGGCGATCGAACAACTGGCCGAGCGCGTACCGGGCATCTTGCTGCTGACCGCAACGCCGGAACAGCTGGGTATGGAAAGTCACTTTGCGCGTTTACGCCTGCTGGACCCAAGCCGTTTCCACGATTTCGAGCAGTTTGTTGAAGAGCAAAAAAATTACCGTCCGGTAGCCGATGCCGTCGCCATGCTGCTGGCAGGCAACAAACTGAGCAACAATGAGCTGAACATGCTCGGCGATCTGATTGGTGAGCAGGACATCGAGCCGCTGCTGCAAGCTGCTAACAGCGATCGTGAAGATGCCCAGAGCGCGCGCCAGGAACTGGTTTCCATGCTAATGGACCGCCATGGCACCAGCCGCGTACTGTTCCGTAACACCCGTAATGGGGTGAAAGGTTTCCCGAAACGCGAACTGCATACTATTAAGCTGCCGCTGCCGACCCAATACCAGACAGCCATTAAAGTCTCCGGCATTATGGGCGCACGTAAAAGCGCAGAAGAGCGCGCCCGCGACATGCTCTATCCGGAGCAGATTTATCAGGAGTTCGAAGGCGATACCGGTACCTGGTGGAACTTCGACCCACGCGTTGAATGGTTGATGGGCTACCTGACCAGTCATCGTTCGCAGAAAGTACTGGTTATCTGTGCGAAAGCGACCACCGCGTTGCAGCTGGAGCAGGTGCTGCGCGAGCGTGAAGGCATTCGCGCTGCCGTATTCCATGAAGGTATGTCGATCATCGAACGTGACCGTGCTGCCGCCTGGTTTAGCGAAGAGGACAGCGGTGCACAGGTGATGCTGTGCTCGGAGATCGGTTCTGAAGGCCGTAACTTCCAGTTCGCCAGCAACCTGGTGATGTTTGACCTGCCGTTTAACCCGGATCTGCTGGAACAACGTATTGGACGTCTGGACCGTATTGGTCAAGCGCACGATATTCAGATCCACGTCCCGTACCTGGAAAAAACCGCCCAGTCCGTGCTGGTGCGCTGGTACCACGAAGGTCTGGATGCGTTTGAGCACACCTGTCCGACCGGGCGTACGATTTATGATACGGTCTATAACAACCTGATTGGTTATCTGGCGGAGCCGGAAAACAACGAAGGATTTGATGATCTGATCAAAGCCTGCCGTGAACAGCATGACGCACTGAAAGCGCAGCTGGAACAAGGGCGCGACCGTCTACTCGAGATTCACTCCAACGGCGGCGAAAAAGCGCTGGCGCTGGCTGAGAGCATTGAGGAGCAGGATTACGACACCAGTCTGATCGCCTTCGCCATGAACCTGTTTGATATCGTCGGTATTAATCAGGACGATCGCGGGGACAACTTAATTGTGCTGACGCCGTCCGATCATATGCTGGTCCCGGATTTTCCGGGGTTGCCTGAAGACGGCTGCACCATTACCTTTGAGCGAGATATTGCACTGTCGCGTGAAGACGCCCAGTTTATCACCTGGGAGCATCCGCTGATCCGTAACGGTCTGGATCTTATCCTGTCTGGTGATACCGGCAGCAGCACCATATCTCTGTTGAAAAACAAAGCATTGCCGGTTGGTACCCTGCTGGTTGAACTGGTGTACGTGGTCGAAGCGCAGGCACCGAAGCAACTGCAGCTCAACCGCTTCCTGCCACCGACGCCGGTGCGCATGTTGCTGGATAAAAACGGTAACAACCTCGCCGCTCAGGTGGAGTTTGAAACCTTTAACCGCCAGCTCAGTGCCGTTAATCGCCATACCGGTAGCAAGCTGGTCAACGCCGTGCAGCAAGATGTCCATGCGATTCTGCAGTTGGGTGAAGCGCAGGTTGAGCAATCTGCCCGCGCGCTGATCGACGCCGCACGTAAAGAAGCGGATGAGAAGCTGTCTGCAGAACTGTCGCGTCTGGAAGCGCTGCGCGCCGTTAACCCGAACATCCGTGATGACGAACTTGCCGCGATTGAAAGCAACCGTCAGCAGGTGATGGAAAGCCTGGATCAGGCCGGCTGGCGTCTGGATGCCTTACGCCTGATCGTCGTGACGCATCAGTAACGGAGCCATACATGGGGATGGAAAACTACAATCCGCCGCAGGAACCCTGGCTGGTTATCCTGTATCAGGATGAACACATTATGGTGGTCAACAAGCCGAGCGGCTTGTTGTCCGTGCCGGGTCGCCTTGAAGAGCACAAAGACAGCGTGATGACGCGTATTCAACGCGACTATCCACTGGCAGAATCAGTGCATCGCCTGGACATGGCCACCAGCGGCGTGATTGTAGTGGCGCTGACCAAAGCGGCAGAGCGCGAGCTAAAGCGTCAATTTCGCGAGCGCGAACCGAAGAAGCAGTATGTCGCACGCGTGTGGGGGCATCCCTCACCCGCCGAGGGACTGGTGGATTTACCGCTGATTTGCGACTGGCCGAACCGACCAAAACAGAAAGTCTGTTATGAGACGGGCAAAGCCGCGCAGACTGAGTATGAAGTAGTGGAATTCGCGACGGATAATACCGCGCGGGTGGTGCTGAAACCCATTACCGGGCGTTCTCATCAGCTACGCGTGCATATGCTGGCGTTAGGGCATCCGATTCTGGGTGACCGCTTCTATGCCCCACCGGAAGCCCTGGCGTTAGCGCCACGCCTGCTGCTGCATGCCGAGATGCTCACCATTACTCATCCCGAGTACGGCAATAGTATGACCTTTAAAGTCCCGGCAGATTTTTAAATTTTGTGCTGCTCTGTGCCGGGGGCGCTACGCTTGCCCGGCCTACATTCTTCAACGTAGGCCGGATAAGGCGCTAGCTGCCATCCGGCAACTTATTCTGCCGCTTACTTGAAGCCTTTCTGTTCTTTAATTAACTCATAAGCCTTTTGAATTTCCTGCGCTTTCTGCTTGGCCATTTCCATCATCTCCGGCGGTAGTCCTTTCGCGACCAGCTTGTCGGGATGGTGCTCGCTCATCAGTTTACGATAAGCGCGCTTAATAGTAGTGGCATCGTCGGTCGCTTTAACACCCAGCACATTACACGCATCTTCCAGCGTCGGACCACGCTGTGCCTGCTGCCAGCCACCGCCAGACTGTTGCTGATATCCACCACCAAACTGCGCACCACCCTGCATCATGCGCAGATACTGATCAAATTGCGCGCGCGAGATCCCCAGCTCTTCAGCAATCACATACAGCACTTCACGTTCGTTAGGATGCAGCGACCCGTCCGCAAACGCCGCCTGGATCTGGATCTCCAGAAACATACGGATCAGGTCGAAGCGGCCAAAACAGACACTGCGAAACTGGCGCATTTTTTCACGTAATGGGTAATTGTCTGATTTTCCCACCCGGAAGGCATGCTGCGCAGCGGTTCGTGAGTCACCGTGTAAATTCATCCGGTCCATCAGCTGGCTGGCGATATGAATATCGGCTTCCGTGACACGTCCTTTTGATTTGGTCAGGTGTCCCATCACCTCAAAGGTGGTGGCAAAAAACAGCGCCTGACGTTCACGTTGATTGGCAAACCACGCCATTTTGCGCATGCGGGCTTTGTCGAACATATGACCCACAAGCAGGCCTAAAACCACGCCCCAGAAGCCGCCGCCCATCATTAAGGCCACGGCGACACCAATAATCTTTCCCCAATACTGCATAGACTCCCCAAATCTTTACGCTGCCAGCCGGGCTATGTACCACAATATAAGGTGCTTTTACCGTTTTACGGCAGCGGTCAATTGTGGGACATCGCCTATAATTTGCATTATCATACCTGTCATTCAATGCCGTGCCTAACACCACGGATGCCTAAATGGGCAGGATTAACACTAGCGCAGTGAAGATGAGATAAGTTAGGCTGTGACCGTTTGTCACGCGCGACGCTACTGATGATGGAACAATAAATACAACGTATGAAAAAACGTATTCCCACTCTTCTGGCCACCATGATTGCCAGTGCCCTTTATAGTCAACAGGGTCTGGCAGCCGATCTCGCCTCACAGTGCATGTTGGGCGTGCCAAGCTATAACCGTCCTCTGGTGCAGGGCGAGACCAATGAATTACCTGTTACCATCAATGCCGATCACGCGAAAGGGAATTACCCGGATGACGCCGTGTTTACTGGCAACGTGGATATCGCACAGGGTAACAGCCGCCTGCAGGCTGACGAAGTGCAGTTGCACCAGAAGCAGGCCGAGGGTCTGCCGGAGCCGGTCCGTACCGTCGATGCGCTGGGTAACGTCCATTATGATGACAATCAGGTCATTCTGAAGGGGCCGAAGGGTTGGTCGAATCTGAATACCAAAGATACCAACATCTGGGAAGGTGACTATCAGATGGTCGGTCGTCAGGGACGCGGTAAAGCCGACCTGATGAAACAGCGGGGTGAAAACCGCTACACCATTCTGGAAAACGGGAGCTTCACTTCCTGTCTACCGGGTTCGAATACCTGGAGCGTTGTCGGTAGCGAAGTGATCCACGATCGCGAAGAACAGGTCGCGGAAATCTGGAACGCCCGCTTTAAACTGGGTCCGGTTCCGGTCTTTTACAGCCCGTATATGCAGCTGCCCGTCGGCGACAAACGCCGCTCCGGTTTCTTAATCCCGAACGCAAAATACACTAGCAATAACTATTTTGAGTTCTACCTGCCGTATTACTGGAACATCGCGCCCAATATGGACGCCACCATTACACCGCATTACATGCACCGTCGTGGCGGCGTGATGTGGGAGAACGAATTCCGCTACCTCAGCCAGGCGGGTGCCGGTTTGATGGAATTCGACTATTTGAACTCCGATAAAGTCTACGAGGATGAAAACTCGAAGGATGACAACTCACGCCGCTGGTTGTTCTACTGGCAACACGCTGGCGTGATGGACCAGGTGTGGCGCTTCAATGTCGACTACACCAAGGTCAGCGACTCTAGTTATTTCAATGACTTTGATAACAAGTACGGTTCCAGTACCGACGGCTACGCCACGCAGAAATTCAGCGTCGGCTACGCGGTACAGAACTTTGATGCGACAGTTTCCACCAAACAGTTCCAGGTCTTTGGCGATCAGAACAAGAGTAGCTATTCCGCCGAGCCACAGCTAGACGTTAACTTCTATCAGAACGATGTTGGTCCGTTTGATACCCGCGTTTATGCACAGGCAGTGCATTTCGTCAACACGACCGACAACATGCCGGAAGCAACGCGTTTACACCTCGAACCGACCATCAATCTGCCGTTGTCCAATCAGTGGGGAAGTATCAACACTGAAGCCAAAATGCTGGCTACGCACTATCAGCAGAGTAATCTTGACGATTACCCTCAGTATGACGAGACCGTAAACCGTGTGATGCCGCAGTTTAAAGTCGACGGTAAGATGATCTTTGAACGCGATATGGCAATGCTGGCACCGGGTTATACCCAGACGCTGGAGCCGCGCGCGCAGTATTTATATGTGCCATACCGCGATCAAAGCAACATTAATAACTACGACTCTTCCCTGCTGCAAGCTGACTACAGCGGCCTGTTCCGTGACCGCACCTATGGCGGTTTGGACCGTATTGCCTCGGCCAACCAGGTAACGACCGGGGTCACATCTCGCGTATATGATGACGCCGCCGTTGAACGTTTTAACATTTCTGTGGGTCAAATCTACTATTTCACCGAGTCTCGCACCGGTGATGACAACATAGAATGGGAGAATGATGACAAAACCGGTTCACTGGTGTGGGCAGGCGATACCTACTGGCGTATCTCCGAACGCTGGGGTTTACGCAGCGGGATCCAGTACGATACCCGTCTGGACAGCATCGCGACCAGCAACAGCAGTATCGAATACCGTCGTGACGAAAACAGTTTGCTGCAGTTGAACTACCGTTACGCCAGCCCGGAATACATCCAGGCCACACTGCCGAATAACAGTGCTGATAAAAATAAATGGAATCAGGCACAGTATGAAAACGGGATTTCTCAAGTGGGCGCCGTGGCCAGCTTGCCGATTGCTGACCGCTGGTCAATTGTCGGGGCTTATTACTTCGATACGAACGTCAATAAACCTGCTGACCAGATGCTGGGCGTGCAGTACAACTCCTGCTGTTATGCCATTCGCTTTGGCTACGAGCGTAAGCTGAACGGTTGGGATGATACGCAAAAACACGCGATTTATGACAACACGATCGGCTTTAACATCGAACTCCGCGGTCTGAGCTCTAACTATGGTCTCGGCACCAACCAAATGTTGCGTTCGAACATTTTGCCGTATCAAAGCGCTTTATGATCTGATTGATTTAAAACGTAATCCGCATTGCGGTTAATTAATAATGGAAAAAGTATGAAGAACTGGAAAACGCTGCTTCTCGGTATCGCCATGGTCGCGAATACCAGTTTCGCTGCCCCACAGGTAGTCGATAAAGTCGCAGCCGTCGTCAATAACGGCGTCGTTCTGGAAAGCGACGTTGATGGCTTAATGCAGTCAGTAAAACTTAATGCGGGTCAGGCGGGTCAGCAATTACCCGACGACGCAACGCTGCGCCATCAGATCCTCGAACGTTTGATCATGGATCAAATCGTTCTGCAGATGGGTCAGAAGATGGGGGTGAAAATCACTGATGAGCAGTTGGATCAGGCCATCGCCAACATCGCTAAGCAGAACAATATGACACTGGACCAGATGCGCAGTCGTCTGGCCCACGATGGTCTGAGCTATTCGACCTATCGTAACCAGATCCGTAAAGAGATGACCATCTCTGAAGTGCGTAACAATGAAGTTCGCCGTCGCGTCACCATTCTGCCGCAGGAAGTGGATGCTCTGGCTCAGCAGGTTGGCAATCAAAATGATGCCAGCACTGAGCTGAACCTGAGCCACATTCTGATTCCGTTACCGGAAAACCCATCCTCCGACCAGGTTAATGAAGCAGAAAGCCAGGCGCGTGCTGTCGTCGAAGAAGCACGTAACGGTAGCGATTTCGGTAAACTGGCGATTACCTATTCCGCAGACCAGCAGGCGCTGAAAGGCGGCCAGATGGGATGGGGACGTATTCAGGAACTGCCAGGCATCTTTGCGCAGGCACTAAGCACTGCGAAAAAAGGCGATATCATCGGCCCGATTCGTTCAGGTGTCGGCTTCCACATTCTGAAAGTCAACGATATGCGTGGCCAGAGCCAGAGCATCTCCGTAACGGAAGTTCATGCCCGCCATATCCTGCTGAAACCGTCTCCGATCATGACCGATCAGCAGGCGCGTCTGAAACTGGAGCAAATCGCGGCTGATATTAAGAGCGGTAAAACGACCTTTGCCGCCGCGGCTAAAGAGTTCTCTCAGGATCCTGGTTCTGCAAACCAGGGCGGCGATCTGGGTTGGGCGGCAGCGGATATTTTCGATCCAGCCTTCCGCGATGCGCTGACCCGACTGAACAAAGGTCAGATGAGCGCTCCGGTGCACTCCTCTTTTGGCTGGCACCTGATCGAACTGCTGGACACGCGTAACGTTGATAAAACTGACGCCGCGCAGAAAGACAGAGCCTACCGCATGCTGATGAACCGTAAGTTCTCTGAAGAAGCCGCGACCTGGATGCAAGAACAGCGTGCCAGCGCGTACGTTAAAATTCTGAGCAACTAATGGTCCGTACTCAACGCGTTGTCATCACTCCCGGCGAACCCGCCGGGATTGGTCCGGACCTGGTGGTCCAGCTTGCGCAGCGTGAGTGGCCGGTTGAACTCGTCGTCTGCGCCGATGCCGCGTTACTTTCGAACCGAGCAGCTATGCTCGGTTTACCGCTTTCGCTCCTCCCCTACTCTCCTGATATCCCAGCCAAACCACAAGCAGCGGGCACATTGACGCTGTTACCGATTGCGCTGCGGGCCCCTGTCATTGCGGGGCAACTGGCGGTAGAGAATGGACCGTATGTGGTTGATACGCTGGCTCGCGCATGCGACGGTTGCTTACAGGGTGAATTCGCCGCGCTGATTACTGGCCCGGTTCACAAGGGCGTGATCAACGATGCCGGCGTGCCGTTTACCGGACACACTGAGTACTTTGAAGAACGCTCGCAGGCGAAAAAAGTCGTGATGATGCTGGCGACCGAGGAGCTGCGCGTTGCCCTGGCAACCACGCACCTGCCGCTCAGAGACGTTGCCGATGCCATTACGCCCACACTACTGCGGGAAGTGATCGGCATTCTGCACCATGATTTACGCACCAAGTTTGGCCTGAACGATCCGCAGATTCTGGTCTGCGGCCTGAACCCACATGCGGGGGAAGGCGGTCATATGGGGACGGAAGAGATCGATACGCTCATTCCAGTACTGAATGAAATGCGTGCTCAGGGAATGAAATTACGCGGTCCACTGCCCGCAGATACTCTGTTTCAACCTAAATATCTCGATAGCGCGGATGCCGTGCTGGCAATGTACCACGATCAGGGTCTCCCCGTGCTAAAATACCAGGGATTTGGTCGCGGTGTGAATATCACACTGGGCCTGCCCTTTATTCGCACATCCGTTGATCACGGTACCGCACTCGAACTTGCGGGTCGTGGGCAAGCAGATGTCGGCAGTTTTATTACGGCGCTTAACCTCGCCATCAAAATGATTGTTAATACTAATGAATAATCGAGTCCATCAGGGCCATTTAGCCCGTAAACGTTTCGGGCAAAACTTCCTCAACGATCAGTTTGTGATCGAAAGTATTGTCTCTGCTATCAACCCGCAAAAGGGTCAGGCCATGGTCGAAATCGGTCCGGGCCTTGCGGCATTAACCGAGCCGGTAGGTGAACGTCTGGACAAGCTCACGGTCATTGAACTGGACCGCGATCTGGCCGCACGCCTGCAAACGCACCCGTTTTTAGGGCCGAAGCTGACTATCTATCAGCAAGATGCCATGACCATGGACTTTGGCGAGTTGTCGCAAACCCTGGGTCAGCCGCTGCGCGTATTTGGTAACCTGCCATACAACATCTCCACGCCGCTGATGTTCCATCTTTTTACCTATACTGATGCCATTGCCGACATGCATTTCATGTTGCAAAAAGAAGTGGTCAACCGTCTGGTTGCAGGGCCAAACAGTAAAGCGTATGGTCGACTAACCGTTATGGCACAATATTACTGCCAGGTGATCCCGGTACTTGAAGTACCGCCATCCGCGTTCACGCCTGCGCCTAAAGTTGATTCCGCCGTTGTACGCCTGGTCCCTCACGCGACGATGCCGTACCCGGTCAAAGACGTTCGCGTCCTGAGCCGCATTACGACCGAAGCGTTTAACCAGCGCCGTAAAACGGTACGTAACAGCCTCGGTAATCTGTTCAGCGTTGAAGTGCTGACGGAACTGGGTGTTGATCCGGCGCTGCGAGCGGAAAATATCTCTGTCGCCCAATACTGCCGGATGGCTAACTATCTGTCAGAAAAAGCGTCATCGAAGGAGAGTTAAGCATGATCAATTCGCCCCGAGTGTGTATTCAGGTACAAAGCGTCTATATTGAGGCGCAATCCTCACCTGATGATGAACGTTACGTTTTTGCCTATACCGTAACCATCCGCAATTTGGGGCGAGCGCCGGTGCAACTGTTGGGACGTTACTGGTTGATTACCAATGGTCATGGCCGTGAAACCGAAGTTCAGGGTGAAGGTGTGGTTGGCGTTCAGCCCCACATTGATCCCGGTGAAGAGTACCAATATACCAGCGGCGCGGTGATTGAAACCCCGCTGGGCACCATGCAGGGTCATTACGAAATGATCGATGAGAAAGGCGTTGCCTTTACCATCGATATTCCCGTATTCAGGCTCGCCGTTCCAACGCTCATCCACTAAAACAATAGCTATGGCAACATACCTCATTGGCGACGTTCACGGTTGTTACGACGAACTGATCGCATTGCTGCATCAAGTCAATTTTGCCCCTGGGAAAGATACCTTATGGCTCACAGGCGACCTGGTCGCGCGTGGCCCCGGCTCGCTTGACGTACTGCGTTATGTCAAATCGCTTGGCGACAGCGTAAGGTTAGTCTTAGGTAATCACGATTTGCACCTGCTGGCCGTATTTGCAGGCATCAGCCGGAATAAACCCAAAGACCGGCTCACGCCGCTACTCGATGCCCCGGATGCGGATTCTCTGCTGAACTGGCTACGTCGCCAACCGCTGTTACAGGTTGATGAAGAGAAGAAGCTGGTGATGGCGCATGCCGGGATTACACCACAGTGGGATCTCCAAACCGCGAAAGACTGCGCCCGCGATGTCGAAGCCGTGCTGTCGAGCGACTCGTACCCGTTCTTTCTTGATGCCATGTATGGCGACATGCCAAATAACTGGACGCCGGAACTGACCGGATTGGCACGCCTACGTTTTATTACTAACGCCTTTACCCGCATGCGTTACTGTTTCCCGAATGGCCAGCTGGATATGTACAGCAAAGAGTCGCCGGAAGACGCGCCCGCTCCACTGAAACCGTGGTTTGCCATCCCAGGACCGGTCAGTGACGCCTATAGCATTGCCTTTGGGCACTGGGCCTCGCTGGAGGGTAAAGGGACGCCGGAAGGGGTTTACGCGCTGGATACAGGCTGCTGTTGGGGCGGGGATCTCACCTGTTTGCGCTGGGAAGACAAACAGTACTTTACTCAGCCGTCAAATCGTCATCTGAAGCTGGATCCCGGCGAGGCGGTAAGCGCCTGAAATGTTTATGCCTGATGGCGCTACGCTTATCATGCCTACTCCAGTGCCGGATGTAGGCCTGATAAGGCGTTTCGCCGCCATCCGGCAATTACACGATTAACGACGTTCCAGAACTTCGAAGCAATAGCTGTGTGAGTTTTGCGCGTCGGCATCGTGGAATTCGCTAAAGACCGATTCCCAGTCATCCGGCTCGTAGTCCGGAAAATGCGTATCCCCTTCGACTTCTGCATCGATATGCGTCAGATACAGCTTCTGTGCTTTAGGCAGGAACTGCTCATACACGCGCCCACCGCCAATCACCATAATCTCGGGTTCATCGCCACAGGCAGCAATCGCCTCATCAATAGACTTCACCCACTGCACGCGATCGTCGGTGCCCGGCTTGCTGCTGATGACGATATTTTTACGCCCTGGCAACGGTCGGCCGATGGATTCCCAGGTATGGCGCCCCATAATAACCGGCTTATTTAAGGTGTTACGTTTAAACCAGGCGAGATCGGCAGGGAGGTTCCACGGCATGGCGTTTTCCATACCGATGACGCGATCTACCGCTAACGCCGCAATCAGACTGATCATTGAATAATTCCCGGATACAAAAAAATTGTCGCCACTATACGGAAAGCGCATTCTTTCGTCGACTAGCCAAAGGAAGATGTGCAGGAAAATTTTCTGTTCTGCTGGCGAGTCCGTGACTTCTTAGTGGGCTGCCAGCATTACAGTAGTTCAAAAACAGTCAATTAGCAGTAAAGTTTGCAGAACATCACATTTTTTACCCTATGTTGACGGTTTCACTTCCGGCTCATCTGCGACGTCTCCCGTATGTTTACCTTCATCCGTGCCTTGCCAGCCATGGCGTTGAATCAGAGACAAATGCTGACGATCCTCGGTAATAATTTCACTCAACATGGCGCTGGTGCGCTTATATACCGCCGCGCGTGAAATCGCGTCGTTTTCACCTTTCACCATATCCTCAACCATCAGCGTATTGAAACGACGGAATAAATCGGCCCGCTCACGTGCTTCATAGCGCCCAAGCCCCAGCCCCTCCAGCGCCAGGCGCCCGGTTTTCAACGCGCCTTCAAAGGTTTCACGCTCAGGCATCTCAACCCCCGCCTGACGCAAGCGAATGTAATGATCAACATCGCGCGCCCGGGCAATAATTTGCAAGTGCGGGAAATGTGCTTTCACCATTTCGGTCAGTTGCAGACTGGTTTGCGGATCGTCAATGGCATTAATGATCACCTCCGCTTTTGCGGCCCCCGCAGACTCCAGTAGATCCATCCGTGTTGCATCGCCATAAAAAACCTTCATTCCAAATTTGCGCAGCGTTTCGATATGGTCCGGGTCATGATCAAGTACCACCATCTTCACCCCGCTCGAAAGCAGCAAGCGACCGGTTATCTGGCCGAATCGACCAAACCCGGCGATAATCACCCGGGGTTGCGCCTCATCGATTTCATCCGCCTCACGCGCTTCACCGGTGGACGATTTTTCCAGCCGCGTCAGGACAACCAGCAAAATGGGCGTGGCCGCCATCGACAGCGCCACTGCAAGCGTCAGCGCTTTTGCCCATTCAGGATCAAGCACATTGGCCATTTGCGCCGCACCAAACACCACGAAGGCAAACTCACTCCCTTGTCCTAATAATACGGCAAACCAGCGACGTTGCTTGTTCGGCACCTGCAACGGCTTAGCAATCACCCACAGCATGATGATTTTGATTGCCAGGAACCCCGCCAGCAGAATAATAATACGTAGCGGATTATCAATTAGCGTGCCGAAGTCGATAGACATCCCGACGCCGATGAAAAACAGCCCCAGCAACAACCCTTTAAACGGTTCGATATCACTTTCCAGCGCATGACGATACTCCGAGCTTGCCAGCAAAACGCCCGCCAGGAATGCGCCCATCGCCATCGACAGGCCCACCTCTTCCAGCAATAAACCGAATCCAAAAACCAGGAACAGGGCGACGGCGCTGAACACCTCCCGCAGTCCGGAGCGCGCGACAAAACGCAGGGCCGGTCGTGTGACATAACGACCCAGTACCACCACCAACGCCAGTGCACCGGCCACTTTCAGCGCCGACAGCGCAAACGCTCCGAGCGTGGTTGACGCCCCGCTCGCCGCCAGCAGCGGGATCATGGCAACCAGCGGAATGGCGGCAATATCCTGGAACAACAGTACGGCAAACGCACTGCGGCCCATTTGCGACACCATCAGGTTGCGTTCATTCATCGCCTGCATGGCGATAGCCGTCGAGGAGAGAGCCAGCGTCATGCCAATCAGTACAGCCACCTGCCAGCGCAGGCCGAGGAACATACAGAACAAACCAATTAATCCGCCGCAGACCACCATTTGCAGCGCACCGCCGCCAAACACCGAGGCCCGCAGCTTCCACAAACGTTGTGGGTCGAGTTCCAGACCGATGACAAACAGCATCAGCACCACACCGATTTCCGCAAAGTGCAGGATTGATTCGGCGTCCGTCACCAGCCTTAAGCCCCACGGGCCGATGATGCACCCTGCAATGAGATACCCCAGTACCGACCCTAACCCCAGCCGGACCGCAATCGGCACAATCAACGCCGCTGAACCAAGATATATCAGCGCCTGTATCAGCGTGTGGCTATCCATGATGTGCCTCCTGCCACTCCATTAAGCGCTGCTTGTAATGCCGCGCCTGCGCCTGCAGCGTTTCGTCATCACAGATGAACGTACAGTGCATCGCAAACGGCGGTAACCACTTCAGGCCGCAATATAACGCCGTGGCCTGCAACGGTTGAGAAAGCACGTCAAAACCTGGGTGTGAGCCGATATCAAAATGATTTTCACCGCCGCCGGTGGTGACCGCCCACAACAAATGTTTACCGCGCAGCGCAGTGCCACCATGACCATACGCCCAGCCGTGGGCGAGGACTTTGTCCATCCACAGTTTGAGGAGAGGCGGTGTGCTGTACCACTGCATGGGATGCTGCCAGACGATGAGGCTCGCGCGTGAAAGCGCGTCCTGCTCCGCGGCGATGTCGATATTGAAGTCGGGATAAAGCTGGTAGAGCGAACGAACCTCTACGCCCTCCAGCGTCCTTGCCTGCTCAAGCATCCGCTTATTCGCATGCGAGTGCTGCGGATAGGGATGTGCATAAATGATGAGAATCATGATTAGCCTGCTATCACTGCATTATTGTAATACCAGTGAGTTTAGTCAGTTAATCAGCAGGCTAAAAGTCAATATTATTGAGTAGCTGAATGGAGAAAACTGAATTAGTTGTCGAGTTCGCTCATATCTTTCACTTGATCGCGGTTAATTTGTTCCGTTTTACCGGTTTCCGCATTTTCATACGACACCAGGCCTGTATCATCATCCACCTGCGGCTTGCCGTTGGTGACAATGGTTTTACCGTCGGTTGTTTTAACCGCCTGGTTGGAGGAACAACCGACGACGGTGAACAGCGCTGCTGCGGTAAAAATGGAGGTGATCAGAATATGTTTTTGCATGGTGTTCTCCCTGCTTTTCAGTCATTTTCAGTGATATACCGTTTAAGTTTAGGCTAACTAACTGAGTAACAGGGAAAATACAGAACACTCCTAATGGCTGACTCTCGACGCTGGCTTACTGCGGATCGTCATTTGGCTGGTCTGAGCCAGCGTCAGCCCCCGCGTTTCTGGCGCAAAGGCAATGGAAACCAGCAGGCCAATCAGCGAAATCCCGGCCCCCATCAGCATCACATGGCTGATCCCGTATTTGGTGATGAATACTGGCAGCGCCCAAGTAGACACAATGGTTCCTACCCGGCTTAGCGACATGATCACCCCGACGGCGGACGCGCGAATATCGGTGGGGAACAGCTCGTTGGGGTACAACCACTGAAGGTTCCCCGGTCCTCCCGAGAAAAACGCATATACGGCAAACGCCAGCACCACCAGCCAGACACCCATATCAGGAATCAGCCCTAACACGGCCAGCGCCAGCGTCATCATAATAAAGCTGCCGATTAACAGCGGCCTACGACCAGCACTATTGAGCCAGAACATCGGTGGAATACAGCCCAGCATAAAGCACAGGCTAATCACCACGTTGCCCAGTGCGGCGCTTTTCCCAACGCCGAGGCCGAGCAATCCGACAATCTGTGGACCAAAGGTATAAATAGCGAACATCGGGATCACCTGGCAGGTCCAGATGGCGGCGACGAATAAGACAAACGGGAAATGGCGGCGATTAAACAACTGAAGAAAGCGTGTTTCCTGCGGTGCTTCTTCGTCGAACACCACCGGCTCGCCGAACAGCTTGATCATCATCGCGTCACACTCTTTTACCCGCCCTTTACGCAGTAGCCATCGCGGTGACTCGGGAAGATCGAAACGACCAATGAGGATCAATATACAGGGGATCACCGCACTCCCCAACATCCAGCGCCATCCCCCCTCGACATCATACAGCCAGTAGCCGACCAGATCGGCGCAGGTCGCACCGACATACCACATGGCAGCGATAAAACCGATGGAAAAGGCGCGCTGTCGGGTATTGGAGAACTCGGTGATCATGGAAGTGGCTATCGGATAATCTGCACCGATGACCACCCCGATCAACACCCGCATCACCAGCAGCTCTACGGGAGAAGAAACAAACATCGTCGCCGCCGATATCACGCCAATGGCGATGATATCGATGATGAACATTTTGCGCCGCCCGACTTTATCGGAGATGTAGCCAAACAGCGACGTGCCGACAAACAGCCCGGCCAGCGTCCCGGCACCTAACAGACCAATCCACTCCGCATCCAGCTTCAATGCCGGTGTGAGCTGCTCCAGTGCAACGCCAATCATCACCAGCACATAGCCATCCAGAAACGGTCCACCGCTTCCCCACAGCATTATTCGCCGGTGAATGGAGGTGAATTTGATGTCATCAAAGTTCCTGGGCTGCTGCATGGTGATGTCCTGTTTTATTTAACTTAATGCCTGATGGCGCTGCGCTTATCAGGCCTACGTACTGTGCCTGTAGGCCGGATAAGGCGAAGCCGCCATCCGGCACCAGGTTTAGCCGTAGCGGAACTCCACACCAAAGGTGCCGCGTGGGTATTCCCATTTCTCCAGCGCCGTATCGAGTCCGAGAATTCGACAAGTGCCGCATTCCAGGCAACCGGCGTAATCAAAGCGCACGCTGCCGTCATCCTGTTTTTTGTACAAGCCGGCCGGGCAGGCTTTGATCAGCACCTCCAGCACCTGTTTATCGGGCTGAGTTTTCAGAATGATATGCGGGCTTTCTTCATCGACATTGAATTTATTGACGCCCAGTTTGACGTCTACATTGACGGGAGAAGTCATAATACGGTCACTCCTTTAAGGCCATCCTTCATCAGGTTGATGAAGCCCACTTTCTTCGTATGACGCAGCAATGTTTTACGCATCGGGACCGGTGCTGAACCATCCACGGTAAACAGGTCGCGGGCGATATTCACTACCATTTCTGGATAGGCGGTAAACATGCGGGGATTATCGAGGAACGCAGGCAGCTTCTGATACATGCGCATATCGCGCATCGGGCCGTCGTCCAAATGCTGGTGATATTCGGCAAGCGCTTGCTTGCTAAAGTCGTCACGCTTCATGGCTGAAAGTACCGTTTTAGCGGCCGCTTCGCCTGCCGAGATAGCCAAATCCATACCGCGAATGGTGAAGCCAAGGTTCATACACATTCCGGCAGCATCACCAGCAATCAGTACACCGTCGCCCACCAGTTCCGGCTGCATATTCATCCCGGCTTCCGGCACTACGTGAGCGGCATATTCCACCAGCTTGCCACCAGCAATCAGTGGGGCAACGGCCGGGTGCTGTTTGAAATCTTCCAGCATTTGCGGGACCGATTTTTTCGCGTCCTTCAGGTGATGAAGGCCGCATACCAGCCCTAAAGAAACAGTGGTTTCATTAGTATAGAGGAAGCCACCGCCCATCAGGCCGTCAGTTGGCGACCCAGCAAACAGACAGGCTGCGCCTTCGTTACCCTGCAGATGAAAGCGGTCTTCAATCACCGATTTCGGCAATTCAATAAGCTCCTTCACACCAACGGCCACATGTGCCGCGTCAACGCGCTTGGCCATACCCAACTTTTCTGCCAGAAGAGAATTCACGCCGTCAGCGAGGATCACCACTTTTGCTTCAAGAATATCGCCATCGGCCTCCACACCCACGACCTTGCCATCACGCTGGACGACATTATCCACGCGGATACCGGTAATCAGCTGGGCGCCCGCCTCTTCAGCCTGCTCCATCAGCCAGGCGTCAAATTTACTGCGCAATACGGAATAAGAAACCTGCGACGCCGCCGCCTCTTCTCCGTTGCAATAATCCATCGTCATCGCCCCTTTTTCAGTCATAAAGGCGAGTTTTTCGTGGGTGATCATGCGTTCAATGGGAGCATGCTCAGCAAAGCCAGGGATGATACGCTCCAGGCTGTGCGCATACATGCGCCCACCGGTGACATTCTTCGCGCCAGCAGAATTGCCGCGCTCGATAACCAGCACCTGTGCACCTTCACGAGCGAGCACCAGCGCCGCAACCGAGCCAGCCAGCCCTGCACCCACGATGATGGCATCAAAGATATCTTCGGACATATAC
>NZ_SZXN01000012.1:98091-101651 GCF_005281195.1 Citrobacter sp. wls613 | reverse complement strand
GAGTACTTTCGTACTCTGCCCGGAATGGTTTAGCGCGCTAATGCGGCCGTCAGCGCAGGCAGGATCTTCAGCGCATCGCCAACGATGCCAAAGTCGGCGTACTGGAAAATCGGGGCATTCTTATCTTTATTGATGGCAAAAATCGTCTGTGCGCCGTTCGCGCCAACCATGTGCTGGATCTGCCCGGAGATCCCCACCGCCAGATACAGGTCGGGCTTGAGCATCAAGTTGGAGATCCCAACGTAGCGTTCGTGCTCCATCCACTTCTCGTTTTCAGCCACCGGACGGGAGCAAGCCAGCTCAGCGCCCATGGCCTGGCACAGCGCTTCCGCCAGCGAGATATTCTCTTTGCTGCCAATACCGCGTCCCACGCTGACCACCAGTCGCGCTTTGTCGAGATCGACGCTGTTGCTCTTGCGCGCTTGCGTGGCGGTACGGGTGACCGCGACGGCCGGAGCCTGCCACTGCACCTCATGCTTCTCACCGATGCGGGATGCCTCTGGCTGCATCGCGTCAAACGTTCCGCTGCTGAGCGTGATCACCGCAAATGGCGAGGCGATGGTTTCCGCCCCCATTGCCAGACCGCCATACACCATATGTTTGACCGCCACATTGCCGTCCTGCAACGTCACCGAGCTGGCATCGTTAGACACCGCAGCCGACAAACGAAAGCCCAGCTTTGCTGCCAGCAGTTTGCCGCGACGAGTATTCGGCAGCAGTACCGCGCCACCTTCACTGTGCTGACGAATGGTCTGGGCCATCACATCCGCATAATCTTCGATCATACGGTCATCGGGTTTACCGCTGAGCAGCCAGACATGGTTGGCGCCCAGCTGGATTGCTGCCGCACTGTCAGCCTCGCTCAGTACGAACGTGTTGATTGACTCACCTAAAGCCTGCGCACCATTCATCAGCTCCGGCAGACGAGAAGGGGTATCGCTGAATACCCAGACACTGGAAAACTTGTTCATAACATCCCCTGATAATTAAATGATTTTGCGCAGGTTCTCGACAAACGCGGCAATCTGTTCTTCACCGTCACCTTCAATCACAACGCGCTGACGCTCGCGTTGCTTCGGTGCAGCAACCTGTTGGGCGGAATACACATCCACGCTATTTAGCGCAATATCCGCTGGCGACCAGACCTGAACCGGTTTTTTCGCCGCGCCAAGAATGGCTTTCATGGAAGGGATTTGTGGGGTGTTGATGTCGGTAGAGACCGCAATCACCGCTGGCAGCGGGATGCTCAGAGTTTCAATTTCATCTTCCAGCTCGCGTTCTACCGTGAGGGTGTTATCCGCCAGTGAGAGGATCTTGCTCACACCGTTAATCGCCGGGATATTCAATGCTTCGCCCACCAGCAGACCGACCTGCTGGGCATAAAGATCGGAAGATCCATCACCGCAGATAATCAGATCAAAACCGGATTTTTGTGCCGCGGCAGCCAGTGCTGTCGCCGTCTGCTGAGGCAGCGCCTGTTCGAATTGATCGTCAATCACCACGATCAGCTCATCCGGACCGCGAGAAAGCACATCTTTGCGCCCTTTAGCATTGGTCAACGCTTTGCCACCCACGCTCAGTGCAACAACCTGAGCCTCTCCCAGCTGCTGTTTTAACTGGCAAGCAGCCTCAATCGCATTCAGGTCGTACTGACTGATTTTGGCATCAGCCTTGCTGAGATCCAGCGAACCATCAGCATTATTAATCGCAATATCCTGTTCGTCAGGCACGCATTTGTAGCAAGTAATTATCTTCATTGCATCTCCAGAAATCATGAAGGAAACGTTATTCATATCGGCTGTGTTAAATACAGATATCACGCTCTTTAATTCGGAAATAAAACATTAATCACCAATATTGAAAATGTCACACATTCATATTCGTAACTTTCAATAGTGTTATGCATCTCAACAATATTGAAAATCACCTGTCAAACATGAAAGTTTTCAATATTGTTTGCTGGTTCAACAATATTGAAAGACAACGACTTATAAAACTTAAAAAACCAACATCAACATACTGATTTAAAACAATAAATAACAAAAAAACCAACAAAATAGCCAGCATAAAAAAGTGTGACAGACATAACAGAACCACCGCTAACGAATACCCATTATGAGTTACTCACAGAGGCGCCCCAGAGGTTAAATAGTTATCAACAAATTATTAATAATAAATATACAAAACAGCACAATCGGGAACGCTAAATAAATTTCGTTTTCACACTGGAATTCACTTATGAAAAATGAAAAGAAGAAATCGGGAATAGAACCAAAGGTTTTTTTTCCGCCATTAATAATTGTCGGAATACTTTGTTGGCTAACAGTAAGAGATCTTGATGCCGCGAATGTGGTTATTAATGCGGTATTCAGTTACGTCACCAATGTCTGGGGCTGGGCATTTGAATGGTACATGGTGATCATGCTGTTCGGCTGGTTCTGGTTGGTCTTTGGCCCGTATGCCAAAAAGAAATTAGGTGATGAAAAACCGGAGTTTAGCACCACCAGCTGGATATTTATGATGTTCGCCTCCTGTACATCGGCTGCCGTGCTGTTCTGGGGGTCAATAGAGATTTACTACTATATCTCCACCCCGCCCTTTGCTCTCGCTCCTAATTCTACCGGCGCGAAAGAACTCGGTCTGGCGTACAGCCTGTTCCACTGGGGGCCGCTGCCGTGGGCAACCTATAGCTTCCTTTCTGTGGCCTTCGCCTACTTCTTCTTTGTGCGCAAGATGGACGTCATCCGTCCCAGCTCCACACTGGTACCGTTAGTTGGCGAGAAACACGCGAAAGGGTTATTCGGCACCATCGTCGATAACTTCTATCTGGTCGCGCTGATCTTCGCGATGGGGACCAGCCTCGGTCTGGCTACACCGCTGGTGACCGAGTGTATCCAGTATCTGTTCGGCATTCCGCATACCCTGCAATTAGACGCCATCATCATTACCTGCTGGATCATTCTGAACGCCATTTGCGTGGCCTGTGGTCTGCAAAAAGGGGTGAAGATCGCCAGCGACATTCGTAGCTACCTGAGTTTCCTGATGCTGGGCTGGGTGTTTATCGTCAGCGGTGCCAGCTTCATCATGAACTACTTCACCGACTCCGTCGGCATGCTGATGATGTATTTACCGCGCATGCTGTTCTATACCGACGCTATCGGTAAAGGCGGCTTCCCGCAGGGCTGGACTGTCTTCTACTGGGCATGGTGGGTGATTTACGCCATCCAGATGAGCATCTTCCTCGCACGTATTTCTCGCGGCCGTACCGTACGTGAACTGTGCTTCGGCATGGTACTGGGTCTGACTGCTTCCACCTGGATCCTGTGGACGGTCTTTGGCAGCAACACGCTGCTGTTGATGGATAAAAATATTGTCAACATCCCACAACTGATTGAGCAACACGGCGTGGCGCGCGCCATCATCGAAACCTGGGCCGCATTGCCGTTCAGCACCGCCACCATGTGGGGATTCTTTATCCTCTGCTTTATTGCCACCGTCACGCTGATTAACGCCTGCTCTTACACCCTGGCGATGTCCACCTGCCGCGAAGTTCGCGACGG
>NZ_SZXN01000012.1:84160-98016 GCF_005281195.1 Citrobacter sp. wls613 | reverse complement strand
CTGGTCGGCGTCATCGGTATTGTTCTGCTGGCGCTGGGCGGACTGAAGCCCATCCAGACGGCGATTATTGCCGGAGGATGCCCGCTGTTCTTCGTCAACATTATGGTCACGCTGTCCTTTATTAAAGACGCCAAAGTGCACTGGAAAGACAAGTAAGTTTAATTAACCCATTACTGAAGAGGCTTGAAGATGGATTTCAATTTGAATGACGAGCAGGAACTGTTTGTCGCAGGTATTCGTGAACTGATGGCCAGTGAGAACTGGGAAGCTTACTTTGCCGAGTGCGATCGTGACAGCGTCTACCCAGAACGTTTTGTAAAAGCGCTGGCGGATATGGGCATCGACAGCCTGCTGATCCCGGAAGAACACGGCGGTCTGGAAGCCGGTTTCGTCACCGTTGCCGCGGTGTGGATGGAATTAGGTCGCCTTGGCGCACCGACTTACGTGCTGTATCAATTGCCGGGAGGTTTTAACACTTTCCTGCGTGAAGGCACCCAGGAACAAATTGATAAAATCATGGCGTTCCAGGGCACCGGTAAGCAGATGTGGAACTCCGCTATCACTGAACCGGGAGCTGGATCGGATGTTGGCAGTCTGAAAACCACTTATACACGCAAAGATGGTAAGGTTTATCTTAATGGAAGTAAGTGCTTTATCACCAGTAGCGCCTATACCCCGTATATCGTGGTGATGGCTCGTGATGGTGCATCGCCGGATAAACCGATTTACACCGAGTGGTTTGTTGACATGACGAAAGCCGGTATCAAAGTCAATAAGCTGGAGAAACTCGGCCTGCGCATGGACAGTTGCTGTGAAATTACCTTTGATGACGTCGAACTGGATGAAAAAGACATGTTCGGTCGGGAAGGTAATGGCTTTAACCGCGTGAAAGAAGAGTTTGACCACGAACGTTTCCTCGTCGCCCTGACCAACTACGGTACAGCAATGTGCGCCTTTGAAGATGCGGCGCGCTACGCCAATCAACGCGTCCAGTTTGGCGAAGCAATTGGTCGTTTCCAGCTCATTCAGGAGAAGTTTGCGCATATGGCGATCAAACTGAACTCCATGAAAAACATGCTGCTGGAAGCCGCGTGGAAAGCAGATAACGGCACCATTACCTCGGGTGATGCAGCAATGTGCAAATACTTCTGCGCTAACGCCGCGTTTGAGGTCGTGGACACCTCCATGCAGGTACTCGGCGGTGTGGGTATTGCGGGCAATCATCGCATCACGCGCTTCTGGCGTGACCTGCGTGTTGACCGTGTTTCCGGTGGCTCTGATGAAATGCAGATCCTGACGTTGGGTCGTGCGGTACTCAAGCAATACCGCTAAGTGGGATGCCGGATGGCGCTTCGCCTATCCGGCCTACAACTAACTGCCAGGAGTTACATTATGGACCATTTACCAATGCCTGCATTTGGGCCGCTTGCCGGCGTACGCGTTGTCTTTTCAGGGATCGAAATCGCCGGGCCGTTCGCCGGACAGATGTTTGCCGAATGGGGCGCTGAGGTTATCTGGATTGAAAACGTCGCCTGGGCCGATACCATCCGCGTGCAACCCAACTACCCGCAGCTGTCACGCCGCAACCTGCACGCCCTGTCACTCAATATTTTCAAAGATGAAGGCCGGGAAGCGTTTCTGAAGCTCATGGAAACCACCGACATTTTCATTGAAGCCAGTAAAGGTCCGGCCTTTGCCCGCCGCGGTATTACCGATGAGGTTTTATGGGAGCATAACCCGAAGCTGGTTATCGCTCACCTCTCCGGCTTCGGCCAGTATGGCACCGATGAGTACACCAACCTCCCGGCGTACAATACCATCGCCCAGGCGTTCAGCGGTTATCTGATTCAAAACGGCGACGTTGACCAGCCGATGCCAGCCTTCCCGTACACCGCCGATTACTTCTCCGGCATGACAGCCACCACGGCAGCCCTGGCTGCTCTGTATAAAGTGCGCGAAACGGGTAAAGGCGAAAGTATTGATATTGCCATGTACGAAGTCATGCTGCGTATGGGCCAGTACTTCATGATGGATTACTTCAACGGCGGTGAAGTTTGCCCGCGTATGACCAAAGGTAAAGACCCCTACTACGCCGGTTGCGGCCTGTATAAATGCGCCGACGGCTATATCGTGATGGAGCTGGTTGGCATTATGCAAATCAACGAATGCTTTAAGGATATTGGTCTGGCGCACATTCTCGGAACGCCAGAAGTTCCGGAAGGCACACAGCTCATCCATCGTGTTGAGTGTCCGTACGGCCCGTTAGTCGAAGAGAAACTGGATGCCTGGCTGGCAGAACACACTATTGCAGACGTTCAGGCGCGCTTTGCCGAACTGAATATCGCCTGCGCGAAAGTACTGACGATCCCGGAACTGGAAGACAACCCGCAGTACGTAGCCCGTGAATCTATTACCCAGTGGCAAACGATGGACGGTCGCACCTGTAAAGGCCCCAACATCATGCCGAAATTCAAAAATAACCCAGGGAAAATCTGGCGTGGCATGCCGTCACACGGCATGGATACCGCCGCCATTCTGAAAAATATCGGTTACAGCGAAGCAGACATTAATGAGCTGGTCGGCAAAGGCCTGGCCAGGGTTGAGGATTAAACGCGATGCGCTGACCGGCTTTGCGGGTTAGCGCTCACGCCTGATTTCAGTGGATAAGGTAAAATGGATATCGTTGGCAGACAAAACTTACGTCAGATGTGGGACGACCTGGCCGGGGTGTACGGAGATAAAGCAGCACTTATTTTCGAATCCTGCGAAGGAAACGTTCGGCAGTTTAGCTATGCCTCACTTAATGAAGAGATTAACCGTACGGCGAACCTTTTTCATTCATTGGGCATACGCAAAGGCGATAAGGTCGCATTACATCTGGATAACTGCCCGGAGTTCATTTTTTGCTGGTTTGGGCTGGCAAAAATTGGCGCCGTGATGGTACCGATTAACGCCCGCTTGCTGGGGGAAGAAAGCGCCTGGATCCTGCAAAACAGCCAGGTCAGCCTGCTGGTCACCAGCGCTCAGTTTTATCCAATGTACCGCCAGATAAAACGGGAAAATACCACCCCGCTTAATCACATTTGTCTTATCGGAGAGCAGGTTCCGGCTGACGATGGCGTGAGCCATTTTTCTCAGCTCAAGGACCAGCAGCCGACAACGCTGTGCTATACACCACCGTTATCCACTGATGACACGGCAGAAATTCTGTTTACCTCAGGCACCACCTCGCGTCCCAAAGGGGTGGTGATTACCCACTATAACCTGCGTTTTGCCGGTTACTACTCCGCCTGGCAGTGCGCCCTGCGCGATGACGACGTCTACCTGACGGTCATGCCCGCTTTCCATATTGACTGCCAGTGTACGGCAGCCATGGCGGCTTTTTCCGCAGGCAGTACCTTTGTGCTGATAGAGAAATACAGCGCCCGGGCCTTCTGGGACCAGGTACGTAAATATCAGGCGACGGTGACGGAATGCATTCCGATGATGATCCGCACCCTGATGGTACAGCCCGCAAGCCCGACTGACAGGCAGCACAAGCTGCGCGAAGTGATGTTCTACCTCAATTTATCGGTGCAGGAAAAAGATGATTTTATCACGCGCTTTGGCGTTAGGCTGCTGACCTCCTACGGCATGACGGAAACCATCGTCGGTATTATTGGTGACCGCCCCGGTGACCAACGGCGCTGGCCTTCCATTGGCCGCGTGGGCTTTAGCTATGAAGCCGAAATCCGCGACGATCATAATCAGCCGTTACCTGCCGGAGAGATTGGCGAAATCTGCATTAAAGGCGTGCCGGGTAAAACGATATTTAAAGAGTACTACGCACAGCCACAGGCCACGGCCAACGCGCTGGAGCCGGACGGCTGGTTGCATACCGGTGATTCCGGCTACCGGGATGAAGACGGCTTTTTCTATTTCGTTGACCGGCGCTGCAACATGATTAAACGCGGTGGGGAAAATGTTTCCTGCGTCGAGCTGGAAAATATAATCGCTGCTCACCCTAAAATTCAGGACATTGTCATTGTCGGTATTAAAGACGCTATCCGCGATGAGGCGATTAAAGCCTTTATCGTATTGAATGAGGGGGAAACATTAAGCGAAGCGGAATTTTTCAGTTTCTGCGAAGGCAATATGGCGAAGTTTAAGGTTCCCTCGTTTATGGAGATAAGAACCGACCTGCCGCGTAATTGTTCCGGAAAAATAATCAAAAAAAATCTGAAATAAATCCTCCGCCAGGAATGCCTCCTGTCGGCAAATCTATTTTTTGGAGATGAGCTATGAGTGAATCATTACATCTGACCCGTAACGGCCCGATTCTGGAAATTACATTAGACAGGCCCAAAGCAAATGCCATTGACGCCAAAACCAGTTTTGCCATGGGTGAGGCTTTTCTTCATTTCCGCGATGACCCGGAATTGCGCGTGGCGATTATCACCGGCGGCGGCGAGAAATTCTTTTCTGCGGGCTGGGACCTAAAAGCGGCAGCAGAAGGTGAAGCGCCGGATGCCGATTTTGGTCCCGGCGGTTTTGCCGGTTTAACGGAAATATTTGATCTCGACAAGCCGGTCATCGCCGCAGTAAACGGCTATGCCTTCGGCGGCGGATTCGAGCTAGCGCTGGCGGCAGACTTTATCGTCTGTGCGGAAAACGCCAGCTTTGCGCTACCGGAAGCCAAGCTTGGTATCGTGCCAGACAGCGGCGGCGTGCTGCGTCTGCCGAAGCTGCTGCCGCCTGCTATCGTCAACGAAATGGTGATGACCGGCAGACGAATGAGCGCCGAAGAAGCACTGCGCTGGGGGATTGTGAACCGCGTCGTCAGCCAGGTTGAACTGATGGACAGCGCCCGCGAACTGGCGCAGCAGCTGGTGAATAGCGCCCCGTTGGCCATCGCCGCGCTGAAAGAGATTTACCGCGCGACCAGCGAAATGCCGGTAGAAGAAGGCTACCGCTACATCCGCAGCGGCGTGCTGAAGCATTACCCATCCGTGCTGCACTCTGAGGATGCGCTCGAAGGACCGCAGGCATTTGCTGAAAAACGCGATCCGGTGTGGAAAGGTCGTTAATGTGCTGAGGCCGGATGGCGCTTTGCTTATCCGACCTACAAAAAATGCACACTCGTAGGCCGCGTTATCCGGCAAAAACAACTGAGGAATATCGTGAGTTATTATGCGTTTGAAGGCCTGATCCCGGTGGTACACCCACAGGCGTATGTCCATCCTAGCGCAGTGCTGATTGGCGATGTGATCGTCGGTGCTGGCGTATATATCGGTCCTCTTGCCTCGCTGCGCGGCGACTATGGCCGCCTGATCCTTGAAGCAGGCTCGAATCTTCAGGATGGTTGCATCATGCACGGCTACTGTGACACCGACACCATCGTGCATGAGAATGGACACATCGGACATGGTGCAATCCTGCACGGCTGCGTCATTGGCCGGGACGCGCTGGTTGGCATGAACAGCGTCATAATGGACGGCGCAACAATTGGCGAAGAGAGCATTGTCGCCGCCATGAGCTTTGTTAAAGCCGGATTTACCGGCGAGGCAAGGCAAATGCTGGTCGGTTCACCTGCCCGCGTGCTGCGAGAGGTGACAGACCAGGAGCTGCACTGGAAACGGCTGAATACCAAAGAGTATCAGGATCTCGCGGTTCGCTGTCGGGCAGGGTTACGCGAAACACAGCCGTTAACGCAGATTGATAAAAACCGCCCGCGTCTGAAAGGCACGACGGATGTGAAGCCCAAATCAGCACAGTAATTGATGCCGGATGCGCTCACGCTTATCCGGCCTGCGAGTCAATCACCGTTTATGCCGCCATCAGGCAAACTTACGATTAGCGGCGCATACTTTTTGACAGCATCATCTGCCATTTCTGCTCGCGATTAAGCTCTGTTGGCGGTACAGCCGACATACGCGGCATTTTCCCTACGCTCACTTTTTTATCCTGCAAATTGTGATTCAATCTGCTGTAGAGATGAGAATCAATACTCACGACTTTCACCAGACGCTGGCACTGACAGCCCCGGCCTGCAATCTGGTTAGGGATCATCTTAACTTCACAAACAATTTCTCCTACTTCAGACAGAATATAGGAGAGCGTATTAATTGCTTTGCAGTGTTCAATATTAAAATGGAGGGAGATTTCTTTTGCCGTGACCCAACGATCTTCAGCCCTGATCCAATCGGCAATTAACAAATAAAGCGGTCTTTCAACATATTCTTCACACATAAGCACACCATTTCACAAATTAAAAATCTGGCTACGGCCTGTCTGGATAAATAAAAACAAAGCCCTATTAAAATTGTGTATATGAGAGATAGTATGCGACTTGAATGTTGATTAGTGTGAGCAACATCTTGCTTATTACATTGAAAATGTGGTTATCACAGCGCTATTTGCCTGTAATGACCTTAATAGATAAAAAATACGGTTTCTTTACAGAAACCGTTTCTTATTAAATTGCAGACCCGACCCGCTCAGAAGCGGGTGGGTCATTGTCGATTACTTCGCGATCTGTGCGTGCATTTCCTGAACGGAGGTCACCTTCTCGGTAGCATCCGCATTCAGCGCCATCGCCGTGGCGAAACCGCCGTTTAGCGTGGTGTCATAATGAACTTTGTACTGCAGCGCGCTGCGGCGAATCAGCTTGGAGTCTTCAATCGCCTGACGACCTTCAGTGGTGTTGATGATATAGGTATATTCGCCATTCTTGATACGGTCCTGAATATGCGGACGACCTTCATGCACCTTGTTTACCAGACGCGGGTTGATACCGGCTTCCCCCAGTACAATTGCCGTACCGTGGGTGGCGTCCAGCTCGAAACCAAACTTCAGCAGCTTCGCCGCCAGGTCAACGACGCGCTCTTTATCGCCTTCACGCACGGAGAGCAGTGCGCGGCCCTGTTTCTTCATGGTGGAGCTGCTGCCCAGCTGCGCCTTGGCGAATGCTTCCGCAAAGGTGCGACCTACGCCCATCACTTCGCCGGTAGAGCGCATTTCTGGCCCTAACAGGGGGTCAACGCCCGGGAACTTGTTAAACGGCAGCACCACTTCCTTCACCGAGTAGTACGGCGGGATAATTTCTTTGGTGACGCCCTGCTGTGCCAGCGTTTGACCGACCATCACGCGCGCCGCCACTTTTGCAAGCGCAACACCGGTGGCTTTGGAGACAAACGGTACGGTACGCGCCGCACGCGGGTTGACTTCAATCAGGTAAACTTCGTTGTTCTTCACCGCAAACTGGACGTTCATCAGACCACGAACCTGCAGTTCGAAGGCCAGTTTCTGCACCTGCTGGCGCATCACGTCCTGAATTTCCTGGCTCAGCGTGTAGGCTGGCAGGGAACACGCGGAGTCGCCGGAGTGAACGCCCGCCTGCTCAATGTGCTCCATGATGCCGCCAATCAGCACCCTTTCGCCGTCGCAGATAGCGTCCACGTCCACTTCTACTGCGTCATCCAGGAAGCGGTCCAGCAGCACCGGCGCGTCGTTGGAGACGCTGACCGCGGTCTGGAAGTAGCGACGCAGGTCGGCTTCGTCGTACACAATTTCCATTGCCCGACCGCCAAGCACGTAGGACGGGCGCACCACCAGCGGGTAGCCAATCTCTTTTGCCTTCTCGACCGCCATTTCAATGGCGGTAACGGTGGCGTTGGCCGGTTGTTTTAGCTTCAGACGGTCAACCGCCTGCTGGAAACGCTCACGGTCTTCAGCGCGGTCAATCGCGTCCGGGCTGGTGCCGATAACCGGCACGCCTGCGGCTTCCAGCGCACGCGCCAGCTTCAGCGGAGTCTGCCCGCCGTACTGCACGATAACGCCTTTCGGCTTCTCGATACGCACGATTTCCAGCACGTCTTCGAACGTTACCGGTTCAAAGTACAGACGGTCGGAGGTGTCGTAGTCGGTAGAAACCGTTTCCGGGTTACAGTTGACCATAATGGTCTCGTAACCGTCTTCGCGCAGCGCCAGCGACGCATGTACGCAGCAGTAATCGAATTCGATACCCTGACCGATACGGTTCGGACCACCGCCCAGCACCATAATTTTGTCGCGATCCTGAGTCGGGTTCGCTTCGCACTCTTCTTCATAGGTGGAGTACATGTAGGCAGTGTCGGTGGAGAATTCTGCGGCGCAGGTATCCACACGCTTATAAACCGGGTGCAGCTTATACTGTTCGCGCAGTTTGCGGATTTCCGCTTCGCGCACGCCAGCCAGTTTTGCCAGACGCGCATCGGCAAAGCCTTTACGCTTGAGCTGGCGCAGGAAATCAGCGTCGAGGCCGTTAATCCCCAGCTCTGCAACTTTTTCTTCCAGACGCACCAGTTCTTCAATCTGTACCAGGAACCAGCGGTCAATGTTGGTCAGGTTGAAGACGCCATCAACGGACAGACCAGCACGGAACGCATCGGCGATGTACCAGATACGCTCAGCGCCTGCATCTTTCAGCTCGCGACGAATTTTGGTCAGCGCTTCCGGGTCATCCAGGCTCACTTTCGGGTCGAAACCGGTGGCGCCCACTTCCAGACCGCGCAGCGCTTTTTGCAGCGATTCCTGCTGTGTGCGGCCAATCGCCATCACTTCGCCGACGGACTTCATCTGCGTCGTCAGACGGTCGTTAGCACCGGCAAACTTCTCGAAGTTAAAGCGCGGGATCTTAGTCACAACGTAGTCGATAGACGGTTCGAACGACGCCGGAGTACGGCCGCCGGTGATGTCGTTCATCAGCTCATCGAGGGTATAACCGACCGCCAGTTTCGCCGCCACTTTGGCAATCGGGAAACCGGTCGCTTTCGAGGCCAGCGCCGAGGAGCGGGAAACGCGTGGGTTCATTTCAATGACAATCAGGCGGCCGTTTTTCGGGTTCACCGCAAACTGCACGTTAGACCCGCCGGTTTCTACGCCGATTTCACGCAGTACCGCCATCGAGGCGTTACGCATGATTTGATATTCTTTGTCGGTCAGCGTCTGGGCAGGTGCCACGGTAATGGAGTCACCGGTATGAATGCCCATGGCGTCGAAGTTTTCGATGGAGCAGACAATAATGCAGTTATCATTTTTGTCACGTACCACTTCCATCTCGTACTCTTTCCAGCCAATCAGCGATTCATCAATCAGCAGCTCTTTCGTTGGGGAAAGATCCAGACCGCGTTCGCAAATCTCTTCAAACTCTTCGCGGTTATAGGCAATACCGCCGCCGGTACCGCCCATGGTGAAGGACGGGCGGATGATGCACGGGAAGCCGACGTCAGCGGCAACCGCCAGCGCTTCTTCCATGGTGTGCGCGATACCAGAACGCGCGGTGTCGAGACCGATTTTCTTCATTGCGATGTCGAAGCGACGGCGATCTTCTGCTTTATCAATCGCATCGGCGGTGGCACCAATCATGGTCACACCGAACTCTTCAAGTACGCCCTGACGCTCAAGCTCCAGCGCGCAGTTCAGCGCCGTCTGGCCGCCCATGGTCGGCAGTACCGCATCCGGGCGCTCTTTTTCGATAATTTTGCGTACCACTTCCCAGTGAATTGGCTCGATGTAGGTGGCATCGGCCATTTCCGGGTCGGTCATGATGGTCGCCGGGTTGGAGTTGACCAGAATAACGCGGTAACCCTCTTCACGCAGGGCTTTACACGCCTGCGCGCCGGAATAGTCAAACTCACACGCCTGGCCGATAACAATCGGACCCGCGCCCAGAATCAGGATACTTTTTATGTCTGTACGTTTTGGCATGGCTCTTTTAACTCCTGATTATTTCGCGGACTGACGGTATTGCTCAATTAACTCGATAAAGTGGTCGAACAGCGGCGCAGCATCGTGCGGCCCCGGGCTCGCTTCAGGGTGGCCCTGGAAGCTAAACGCCGGTTTGTCGGTGCGATGGATACCCTGTAGGGTGCCATCGAACAGTGATTTGTGCGTGACGCGCAAGGTAGCAGGCATCGAGGCTTCATCCACCGCAAAACCGTGGTTCTGCGCGGTAATCATCACGGTGTTGTTATCGATATCTTTCACCGGATGGTTGCCGCCGTGGTGGCCAAACTTCATCTTGATGGTCTTCGCACCGCTCGCCAGCGCCAGCAGCTGATGGCCGAGACAGATGCCAAACACCGGAATATCGGTTTCGAGGAATTTCTGAATCGCGGCAATCGCGTAGTCACACGGTGCCGGGTCGCCAGGACCGTTGGACAGGAAGATACCGTCCGGATTCATCTTTAATACGTCTTCTGCGGAGGTCTGCGCAGGCACAACCGTCAGGCGGCAGCCGCGGTCCACCAGCATACGCAGAATGTTGCGTTTCGCGCCGAAATCGTAGGCAACCACGTGGAACGGGAGTTCTTCAGCGGATTTTGCTTCCGGCAGGTCGCCTTCCAGCGTCCAGCTTCCCTGTGTCCAGCCATACGGTTCTGCCGTAGTGACTTCTTTCGCCAGATCCATGCCGTTCAGGCCCGGGAAGGCTTTCGCTTTTTCCAGCGCCAGCTGTGCATCCAGGTTATCCCCTGCGATGATGCAGCCGTTCTGAGCGCCTTTCTCGCGCAACAAACGGGTCAGCTTACGGGTATCAATATCGGCAATCGCCACGATGTTATGGCGCTTCAGGTAAGAAGAGAGGTCTTCGGTATTGCGGTAATTGCTGGCAATCAGCGGCAGGTCGCGGATGACCAGACCTTGCGCATGTACCTGAGAAGATTCTGCATCGGCTTCATTGGTGCCGACATTGCCGATATG
Source organism: Citrobacter sp. wls613 (assembly GCF_005281195.1). Taxonomy (NCBI): domain Bacteria; kingdom Pseudomonadati; phylum Pseudomonadota; class Gammaproteobacteria; order Enterobacterales; family Enterobacteriaceae; genus Citrobacter; species Citrobacter sp. wls613. The sequence goes on along the minus strand of NZ_SZXN01000012.1, from coordinate 87,297 downwards.
AGGATAAGTAAGGGTGACGATTTGGCGGGAATAGGAAGGATCAGTGAGGATTTCTTGATAACCGGTCATTGAAGTATTGAAAACGACTTCCCCAACCGCCGAACCTGTTGCCCCTATGGCCCGACCGTGAAACTGGGTTCCGTCTTCCAGAACCAATAGCGCTGACTTAATCAAAACACCCTCCAGAGAATATTCACTCACTTTATTTGCATATTAATTCATTAACACAGTATGAATCAATGCAAATTTGCTTACCTATGGATTTCTGGCAAACGGCGGCATTCTAGAGACAGCCCGGGAAAAAGTCTACCCAAAAGGGGATTTTTTATTATTATTTTACGCCACTGGGACAAATCATGTGATTTAACAGGCAAAAAGATCAGCTAAGTAACGGTAGAAAACGCTTGCGGGAGGTCAAGAATGTAAAAATGAATCATGGCAGACAAAAAAGTGGACCATTTGGTCAAAATTTACATTGAGGCAACAAAAACACATTACAAAACATCTTAAAATAAGTGTTTTAATTGAAAATTATAAAAACAATGAAAAAATAAAAGGGCAATAAAATATTGCCCTATGTAATCAATAAATTATGATTACAATAACCACATCACGAAGGGTAATAAAACCTTATAAACTGCCTAAATCAAGCACATCTTTCATATCAAAAAGACCGTTTGACTTACCTTTTAACCACATCGCCGATCTTACCGCACCGTTGGCAAACGTCATACGGCTGGACGCTTTGTGCGTAATCTCGATACGTTCGCCAATATCGGCGAACATCGCCGTATGTTCCCCGACGATGTCACCAGCACGCACCGTGGCGAAACCGATAGTGCCAGGCACACGTTCACCGGTGTAACCTTCACGCGAGTAGACAGCACAGTCCTTTAAATCTTTGTCCAGCGCCCCGGCAATCGCCTCCCCCATCGCCAGCGCCGTCCCTGACGGTGCGTCGACTTTATGACGGTGGTGCGCTTCAATAATTTCGATGTCGGTGTAGTCGCCCATCACCTTCGCCGCTTTCTCCAGCAGTTTAAGCATCACGTTCACGCCGACGCTAAAGTTGGCGGCAAACACAATGCCGATATCCTGCGAGGCATCGCGAATGGTCTGCTTACCGGCATCATCAAACCCGGTCGTGCCAATCACCATGCCTTTTGCATGCTGCCGACAAAATGCCAGATGCGTCAGCGTGCCTTCCGGGCGGGTAAAATCGATAAAGACATCGAAATCGTCTTTTACCGCTTCGAGGCTGCTCTGAACGGTTACGCCAGATTTTCCAACGCCCGCCAGCTCACCAGCATCGCTGCCCAGTAAAGAGGAGCCGTCACGCTCTAGTGCCGCCCCCAGTTGTACTCCTTCCATCGCCATCGCAGCCTGAATTAACTGCCGTCCCATGCGGCCACCGGCGCCTGCAATGGCGACGCGGATTTGTGCATCATGCATAGCTATTCTCTTTTGTTAAAATTGCGTAAATCGTTTTCAGAGTAACCAGCCCGCGACAGGGTCGCCAGCCGAAAACGTCCATAATTAGAAATTAATGATAAACAGAGAGGAATATCAGTAAAAGACATGATTCACCCCGCAGGATGAATCATTGCCGCAGTCGGGGAAAGAAGTCAAACTCGCTCAGAATGGCGACAGACGATAAGAAAAGCACTTTAAAACCCAACGGTAGGTAGCCAATTCGCGTGACCGTTTCTGCCAGCCCATTTTCAGGCCGCTAGAGTATAGCTCACCACCATCTGCCCTTTTTTCAGCTTAACCTGTGTAATGATCACCTCACCCAGCTCGGATAAACGGGCCACGTGCGTACCGCCACAAGGATATCCCGGTAGGTCACCAAAACCGACCTGGCGTAAGCCGCCGTCAAAGGTAATTCGGCGCGCAAGATTGTCGGTCTGCCATTGGCCAATTTTCGCCATCAGTTGTGTCGCTTCCGGCAAAGTGCTGCCCTCACCTATCGCAAAAGTAATGCGCCCTTCATTCGGCCAATGGTGCGCTTTAACCGGTCGCCAACCAAATATTTCACCGGCCTTACCAATCATGTGCCCGGCTGAGTGCAGACGGGCGTGAAGATGGCGGACAGCAGCATCAATATGCAGCGTCGTTTCGCCAGGCGGCAGCGGTTGCACCACAATATGCACCACCTCTTCACCGCGCGTCATCACGCCTTCAACCGGGACGCCACCGATCGCGCCACTGTCCGAGGGTTGTCCGCCGCCCTGTGGATGAAACAGCGTGCTATCGAGCGTAATCGCATAGCGCCCATCGGGTTCTGCCGTGCAGTGTGTGATCGTCGCATGGCCTCGGGTGTCATCGCTGGTGTAATAAAGACGTTCAGTCATGGTTGTTCTCCTCTTGATGAGCAGAGTATATTCACTTTACCAGCACCGATAATCCCATCAACATTCAATGCATCTTTGCCCGGTACGCACAAATGAATCCCAACCTGCTTCCTGACCTTGCCACCTTTGTGTTGATTGTCGACCAGGGGAGTTTCTCTGCCGCCGCCAGAATATCCGGCGCAACGCCTTCCGCTATCAGCCGCAGCGTCTCGCGGCTTGAGCAGGCATTAGGCAGCAAACTACTGCACCGCACCACCCGTAAGCTGGCGCTAAGCGAGACCGGGAAGATGGTTTATGAACACGCGCAAGAGATGCTAAACGCCGCGCAAATGGCGGTAGACTCCGGCAGCAGCCGCCAGACCATTGCCCAGGGGAAGCTAACGGTCAGCGTGCCAAAGGCGGTCGGGCGTTTTGTTATTCACCCTTTAATGGCGGAGTTTTTCACCCGCTTCCCGGACGTGGATGTCTGTCTGAGGCTGGAAGACCGCTATATGGACTTGATTGATGATGGCGTGGATCTGGCACTGCGCATCAGTCAGTCGCCGTCGCCGGGTTTGTACGGCAAGCCGCTGATGCCGGTCAGTCACGTTATCTGCGCCACGCCGGAATATTTGCGCCAGCACGGTACGCCCGATACCCCACAAGCCCTGCGCGATCATAGCTGTATTAGCCTTGGCGAAACACCCGCTGATTCGCGCTGGAAGTTTCGCCGCGGGGATAAAATTGAAACTCTGCAAACTCATGGGCGTTATGCTGCCAACCATACCGGCGTGCGGCTGGACG
>NZ_SZXN01000012.1:65379-84109 GCF_005281195.1 Citrobacter sp. wls613 | reverse complement strand
GGCAGCCTGCCGCTGTTTACCGCCCGTGAAACGCTTGCCAGCGGCGAGATTGTCCAGGTATTACCGGAGTGGGAGTTTATCAGCGATTACAGCGGCGATCTGTGGCTCTTATGGACACGCAACCAACATATGCCCGCCAGAATGCGGGCCATGATTGATTACCTTAGCGAGAAATTGCCTCAATCTGGCCGTTGATTATGGCGCGCGTGACAGCACCTCAGCGACCCACTGGCGGAAGCCGTCAACATCCAGCGCCAGCGCGACCTGCGCGTTGGCAGGCTGCCCAAGGCGACCCTCGATATCCACTACCGTCGTTCCCGAGGTGTATTCCCCCTGGGTTTCCACCGCCACAAAGCAGGGCTGGAGCGTGAACAGATCCGGGCGGACCAGCCAGGCAATGGCGCAGAGATCGTGCATACGCAGACCGGTATTCATGCTGCCGCTACGATAATGACTGAACAGCGCATGCAGCATTTTCCCCGTCTGATTACGTGCGGGTAATGTTGCCAGGTACTCTGGTGCCAGCATGGCCTGGTTGGTGACATCCAGCCCGCACATGACTATCTCCAGCCCACTGCGAAAGACCTTCGCCGCCGCTTCGGGATCGACAGCAATATTAAACTCCGCATTGGGCGTAAAGTTACCGCGCCCGGCTGAACCGCCCATCATCACCAGGCGGCGAATATTGAATACGCATTCAGGATAGTGGGTAAGCAACAGAGCAATATTGGTCAACGGGCCAATTGCCACCAGCGTAACGGGCTGCGGGGCATGCATCAGCGCATCTCGAATTGCCTGGAAGGCGGGTTTCGCCAGCGGCTGCCGATTGTGTTCGACAAAATCATACCCTGCCATACCAGACTCACCGTGCACTGAAGCCGCATCACGCAGCGGCCGCACCAGCGGCATAGCTGCCCCCTGCGCCAACGGAATATCCGCATTCCAAAAGTGCAGCAACTGCAACGCATTACGGGTCGTTTTTTCCACCGACACGTTGCCTGCCACCGTCGTCATCAGTTGCAGATCCAGCTCGGGGGAAAACAGTACAGCGGCAATCGCCGCCGCATCATCAATGCCGGGATCAGTATCAAGAATGATCGGTAAGCGCATGGTTTCTCCAAAAAAATGCCAGACGTTAAGTCTGGCATCTTCTCATAATCATGACGCGAAAGAGTTACTCTACTTCACGAACATCCACACGCAGCTCTTTCGGCACTTCGAAAACGATGTTCTCTTCACGGCCTTCCAGTGGGATAGCATCCCCACCACCGAGCTCCTGCAGACGGACAATCACGTTCTGTACCAGAATATCCGGCGCAGAAGCACCGGCCGTCACGCCGACGCACGCCGCATCTTTCACCCAGGCTTCCTGGATATCGGTCGCATCGTCAATCAGATACGCGGCCTTGCCCATACGCTGGGCCAGTTCTGCCAGGCGGTTGGAGTTCGACGAGTTTTTCGAGCCGACAACCAGTACCACATCCGCTTGCTCCGCCAACGCACGAACCGCTTCCTGACGGTTGGTGGTGGCATAGCAGATATCGTCTTTGCGCGGCCCAACAATTTTTGGGAAGCGTTGACGCAGGGCATCGATCACATCAGAGGTATCATCAACCGAGAGCGTAGTCTGGGTCATGAAGGAGAGCTTACCTTCATTTTTGACATTCAACGTCAGGACGTCTTCCGGCGATTCCACCAGGTACATCCCCCCCTGCGGGTTGCTGTACTGGCCCATCGTACCCTCAACCTCCGGGTGTCCGGCGTGACCAATCAGAATCGACTCTTCGCCACGGCGGCTGGCGCGCGCGACTTCCATATGCACTTTGGTCACCAGCGGGCAGGTGGCATCAAAGACCGTCAGATCGCGGCCTTTGGCTTCGTTACGCACGGCCTGAGACACGCCGTGGGCGGAGAAAATCAGGATCGCACCGTCCGGTACTTCACTGATTTGCTCAATAAAAATAGCACCGCGCTCGCGCAGGCTATCCACCACATAGCGGTTATGCACCACTTCATGACGGACATAAATCGGCGCGCCGTAGATAGCCAGCGCGTTTTCCACAATGCTGATAGCGCGGTCTACGCCAGCGCAAAATCCGCGCGGGTTAGCCAACAGGATCTGCATTTTACGCCTCCAGTGCCGGTTCGACTTCCAGCACTTCAATATCAAAATGAACGGTATGCCCAGCCAGCGGATGGTTGAAGTCAACCGTGATGGAATCACCGTTGATTTCGCGGATCACACCAGGCATCTCACTGCCGTCCATTGCGGTAAAGAGCATGATAGCGCCAATTTCTGGCTCACCCGCGTCCATAAACTCCCGACGCGAGAAATACTGAATGAGGTCCGGGCTTGATACGCCAAAAGCAGCATCCGGCTCCAGAGCAAAAGTGGTTTTATCGCCCTCTTTTAACCCCAGCAGGTGTTGTTCCAGTCCTTCAGACAGAGAACCGTCGCCCAGGCGAAACAGCGCAGGCTTGCCGTTACTGCGAGTTGACTCTGCGGTGGAGCCATCGTCGAGCTTTAAGGTGAAGTGCACCAGCACCGCACTGTTACTCTGTACTGATTTAGACATGCAGGTTGCTCTTTAAAAGTGCTGCCGCCTGTTTGCCCGGTGGCGCTACGCTTACCGGGCCTACAAGATTCGCAGTAGAGTGTAGGCCGGATAAGCATAGCGCCATCCGGCATATTTTTATGCGGCTTTTTTCTCTTTCGCCGGTAAGAAGCCTTCCAGCACAATCAACGCCGCACCGATACAAATCGCCGTATCGGCAAGGTTGAAGGTGGCGAAATGCCAGTCACCGACGTAAAAGTCAATCATATCCACGACGAAGCCGTGCCACAGGCGGTCAAACAGGTTGCCCAGTGCACCGCCAATGATTAACGCATACGCGATGTTATTCAGCTTCTGCGTCGCCTTCGAGCGATACATCATCACCATTAGAATGACGCAAATACCGATCGCGATACCGGCAAAGAACCACCGCTGCCAGCCACCGCTGTCAGCCAGGAAGCTAAACGCCGCGCCATAGTTACGCGCATAGTGCAGATTCAGTGACGGGAACAGCGACACCGTATCCCCCAGAGCAAAATTCTGGAGGATCAGGTACTTGCTGCCCAAATCAATAATCAGCACGGCTACCACCAGCCACAGCCAGCGGAGTCCTGTTGAACAAAGAGGCTGACTCATCAGGCAAACTTACGTTGTTCGCCATCACCGGCGATGTTGCTGACACAGCGTCCGCAGATTTCTGCGTGTTCCGCCACCTGACCCACGTCGGTCGTGTAATGCCAGCAGCGCGGGCATTTCTCGCCTTCGGCTTTGCTCAGAGCAATTTTCAAGCCTTTGAGCAGTTCGCTCTGCTGAGCATCGGCCGGTGCTGCAGCATAGTCCGCAACGGTCGCACCCGAGGTCAACAGAACAAAGCGTAACTCTTCGCCCAGCGCTGTCAGCTTGGCAGCCAGTTCAGGTTCAGCGTACAGGGTCACTGCCGCTTCCAGAGAACCGCCCACTTTCTTGTCTGCACGTGCCTGCTCGATGACCTTGTTCACTTCGCCACGCACTTTCAGCAGCTCGTCCCAGAACGTATCGTTCATCGCTTCGGTATCGGCCAGGCCAAACAGCCCCTGATACCACTCACCGGTGAAGACATACTTCTCGCGGGAGCCCGGCAGGTAGCCCCAGATTTCATCCGCGGTGAAGGACATGATCGGCGCCATCCAGCGCACCAGCGCTTCGGCAATATGATACAGCGCGGTCTGGCAGCTACGACGCGCCACGCTGTCCGCTTTCGCGGTGTACTGACGGTCTTTGATGATGTCGAGGTAGAACGAACCCATTTCGACGGAGCAGAAACGCATCAGGCGCTGTACCACTTCGTGGAAGTCATAGGCTTCGTAGGCTTTGAGGATCTCGTCCTGCGCCGCTTGCGCACAGCCCACAGCCCACCGGTCCAGAACAACCATCTCTTCCGGTTTCACCATGTCTTTCACCGGATCAAACCCGTTCAGGTTTGCCAGCAGGAAGCGCGCGGTGTTACGGATACGGCGATAGCTGTCAGCAGCACGTTTCAGGATTTCGTCAGAAACGGCCATTTCACCGGTATAGTCGGTAGACGCCACCCACAGGCGCAGAATATCCGCACCCAGCTTGTTCATCACGTCCTGCGGAGAAACGGTGTTACCGATGGACTTGGACATCTTGCGGCCCTGACCATCAACGGTGAAACCGTGGGTCAGTACCTGACGGTACGGCGCTTTGCCCTTCATCGCAGTGGAGATCATCAGCGAAGACATGAACCAGCCACGATGCTGGTCAGAGCCTTCCAGATACATATCTGCCGCATGCCCCGAAAACTCAGGACGCACGTCGACGACGGATGAGTGGGTAGAACCGGAGTCGAACCATACGTCCAGGGTATCCGGTACTTTGACGTACTGATCGGCTTCATCACCGAGGATATCTTTGGGATCGAGATCCCACCACGCCTGGATGCCGTCAACTTCAACGCGTTTAGCCACTTCTTCCATCAGTTCGATGGCGCGCGGATGCAGCTCCTCAGTGTCTTTGTGGACAAACAGAGACATCGGCACACCCCACGTACGCTGACGGGAGATACACCAGTCAGGACGGTTGGCGACCATCGATTCAATACGCGCCTGGCCCCAATCGGGGATCCACTGCACGCCTTTAATCTCTTTCAGCGACTGCGCACGCAGGCCTTTCTGATCCATGCTGACAAACCACTGCGGGGTGGCACGGAAGATGATCGGTGACTTGTGACGCCAGCAGCACGGGTAGCTGTGCTGCATCTTCTCAACGTGCAGCAGTGCACCTTTTTCAGTCAGCAGCGCCACGACAACATCGTTCGCTTTGAAGACGTTAACCCCATCCAGGGTCGGGTACGTACCCGGCAGATAGGTACCATCTGGTCCTACCGGGTTTGCGACTTCCAGGCCGTATTTCTGACCAATCACGTAGTCATCCGGACCGTGGCCAGGCGCGGTGTGTACCGCACCGGTACCGGCATCCAGCGTCACGTGATCGCCCAGGATCGCCGGAACATCAAAGCCCATGAACGGATGGGTAAAGCGCAGCAGTTCCAGCTCAGCGCCTTTTACTGTGCCCAGAATGGTGTAATCCGCCGCGCCGAGGCGCTGCATCACACTTTCGACCAGGTCTTTTGCCAGAATCACGGCCTGACCGTCAATCTGCACCAGTGCATAGTCAAAATCAGGGGCCAGAGAAATCGCACGGTTAGCCGGCAGGGTCCACGGGGTGGTGGTCCAGATAACCAGAGAGATCGGGCCATTCACGTCAGAAACGCCAAATTTCGCTTTCACCGCATCCTGATCGGCGGCGTGGAACGCAACGTCGATAGACGGGGAGGTTTTGTCGTAATACTCAACTTCCGCTTCCGCCAGCGCGGAACGGCAGTCTACACACCAGTGCACCGGCTTCGCGCCTTTATGCAGGTGGCCGTTGCCGATGATTTTGCCCAGCGCGCGAATGATGTTGGCTTCGGTTTTGAAGTCCATCGTCAGGTACGGCTTCTGCCAGTCACCCAGCACGCCCAGACGGATAAAGTCTTTACGCTGACCGTCAACCTGCGTTGCGGCGTATTCGCGGCACTTGGCGCGGAACTCTGCGGCAGTGAACTTTTCACCCGGCTTGCCGAACTCCTGCTCTACTTTCAGTTCGATAGGCAGGCCGTGGCAGTCCCAGCCAGGGATATAAGGGGAGTCGTAACCGGAAAGCCCTTTGGACTTCACGATAATGTCTTTCAGAATCTTGTTAACGGAGTGACCAATATGAATGCTGCCATTCGCATAAGGAGGGCCATCATGCAGAATAAAGGTTTTTTTGCCTTTTTTAGCCGCACGAATGATGCCGTACAGGTCATCATCGGTCCAACGCGCCAGCATTCCCGGTTCACGCTTGGCGAGATCGCCGCGCATCGGGAACCCTGTTTCCGGCAAATTCAGGGTTGATTTAAAGTCACTCATCAGATTCTCGGTTCCGTATTTAAAACTCGTATAGGCGTTAAGCCGGTTTTGATAGCCCAAAAAATTCGCGGGCAGTTAACTCATCACGCGCAATCTGCGCTTTTAGTTCATCCAGCGAGGCAAATCGCTGCTCGTTGCGTATTTTTTTACGCAGCATGACATCTATATGGCGACCGTAGAGGTCCATTACAACGTCCAGTAGATGCACTTCTAACTGCTGGCGTACACCGGCCACCGTTGGACGGGTTCCGATATTCGCGACACCGGGTAAAGGCGTTTCGCCCAAGCCCATCACCTCAACCGCGTACACCCCTTTAACTGGAGAAACCTGGCGACGAAGCGGTAAATTCGCCGTGGGGAACCCGATGGTCCGCCCTAACTCGTCGCCGTGTACCACCCGTCCTGATATGGTAAACGGATGGCCCAGTAAGCTTTCGGCTAACAGCAGATTATCTTCTGCTAGCGCCTGGCGCACAGCAGTGCTGCTGATTCGCACCCCGCCCTCACAGAAGGTCTGGGTGCTGGTGATATCAAAGCCATACTCCGCGCCCGCTTCCTGTAATAACAAGAAATCGCCCGCGCGGCTAGCGCCAAAGCGGAAATCATCACCTACGGCAAGAAATTGTACGCCAAGGCGCTTCACCAACAGGTCGCTGATAAAGTTCTGCGCCGTTAATGCGGCAAAACGCCGGTCAAAACGCACGCACAGCACGTAATCAACACCACATTCCGCCAGATAACGCAGCTTTTCCCGCAGGCGGGTCAGTCGCGCAGGTGACTTTTCAGTCGCAAACAGCTCCAGCGGCTGCGGCTCGAAAATCATCACCATGACCGGTAAATTTCGTTTGCGCCCTTCTTCCTGTAAGCCCTGCAACAACGCGCGATGACCACGGTGCACGCCGTCGAAATTACCAATAGTCAGCACACACCCATGCGGGGCCTGACTGAGATTATGTATGCCTCGTATCAGCTTCATGTCTGGCTCAAAACAGTGAAAATCGTGAAAGTATACCCTGTACCGCGGTCAAGGTTAACCGGCGATTGGTTCTGCGAAACAGAAAGAAGATTGTTTTCATTGTTATGAAACAAAATGCGGTCCTCCGCTGACCAATCAATTCAACTTTTCTCGTGGAAAAGCTGTATTCACAGCACGCAAGCTGGTAGAATCCTGCGCCATCACTACGCAACGAGTGCTGCATTTTAAACGGCGCTTATTTGCACAAATCCATTGACAAAAGAAGGCTAAAAGGGCATATTCCTCGGCCTTTGAATTGTCCATATAGAACACATTTGGGAGTTGGACCTTGGCTAATATCAAATCAGCTAAGAAGCGCGCCGTTCAGTCTGAAAAGGCCCGCAAGCACAACGCTAGCCGTCGCTCTATGATGCGTACTTTCATCAAGAAAGTATACGCAGCTATTGAAGCTGGCGACAAAGCTACTGCACTGAAAGCATTTAACGAAATGCAACCAATCGTGGATCGTCAGGCTGCTAAAGGTCTGATCCACAAAAACAAAGCTGCACGTCATAAAGCAAACCTGACTGCACAGATCAACAAACTGGCTTAATCGCCTGCTTGCTGTCGCTTTGTGAAAAAACCCGCGTAAGCGGGTTTTTTTATGTCTGTTTACTTACTCCCCGGCGCAAACAATGCCGAGTAGTTAGCATTGCAAATACGCTGCACCGCCGGATGCTGGATCATCCTCTCCGCAAAAATGGCATGGTACTCCTCCATCACATTCTCCACGCGTCCAATCTCAATGATGGAATCATCAGCGTAGAAATTGTTCGAATAGAGCGTAGGGGCGACGAAAATAGCATTGTGCGTAGCGCCAAAGGCTTTCATCAAGGCGGCATCGTCAAACTCTCCGAGGATCTCAACGTTCAGTCCCTGCGAGTTAATCCAGTTCAGCAGCTTGCGCCCGAGCATTGAGCGACGTCCTGGTATCAGCAGGCGACGCTCCTCAAGGCAGGCTGGAAACGGCTTCTCCGGCAGCGGATTGGTGCACCAGAAACTCACGCAACACTCGCCGATTTTTACCGAGAACAGCCCTTCCTGCTGCGTTGAGTCGATTGGGCAGTCGGAGATAATCATATCCAGCTTGTGCTGGCTGAGCTGCTCCAGCAGCATCTCATGCGTGGATTCAAAGCAGCGTAGATGGATTTGTTCATCGTCAACGACGGCAGCGTCGAGCACACTACTGACCAGCTGTTTAGATAACGCATCCGCCACGCCCACATCGAACAGCAAGTTAGACTCTTTGCGGTAGTTCACGATATCCAGCATCTCCTGGCTTAAAGTGAACATTTTGTCCGCATAACGAAAAACTAATTCGCCTAGCTCACTAGGCTCCAGCCCTCGCCCCTTACGCTTAAACAACTTCCCCTGTAAGCGCTCCTCCAGCGCTTTGATCTGCCCGGTAATGGTTTGCGGTGTCAGATAAAGCGCTTCTGCGGCCCCCACCACCGACCCTTCTTTATACACATGCCAGAAGTAATACAGGTGGTTGTAATTTATATGAGACATACTCTCTCCCTGAAAATTGTCACCAAAGGGTTATCGGCTCAGGCTGACGCGTTTAACCGGGTACGCAGCCAGCTATAACCGATCACCGCCGATAGCAGAGAACCAATCAGGATCCCCAGTTTCGCCCAGTTAATCAGCTCCGGATCAACGTTACCAAACGCCAGGCTGGCGATGAAAATCGACATCGTAAAGCCAATCCCGCAAAGAATACCCACCGCCATGATTTGCTGGAAGTTCGTGCCTTCAGGCAGCTGCGCCACCTTGAGGCGTAATGCCAGCCAGCAGAACAGGCTAATCCCCAGCGGTTTACCGATAAGCAGGCCGGCGATAATCCCTAGCGGCAGGATGGAGGTCAATCCGTCCATCGTCACACCCTGCAGTGGAACCCCCGCATTGGCGAAGGCAAACAACGGCAGAATCAGATAGGCCACCCACGGATGCAGCACATGCTCCAGACGTTTCGCCGGAGAACGGCCATGCTTTTCCTTCAACGGGATGAAGAAACCGACAATCACACCCGCCAGCGTCGCATGCACCCCTGACTTCAGCACTGCGGTCCATAACACGACGCCCACCAGGATATAAATACCGGTACGTCTGACACCACACAGGTTCAACGCCGCCAGAATAAGAATCGCTAATGCGGCAACCCCCAACGACAGCAGAGAGAGATCGCTGGTATAGAACAGTGCGATGATCACAATCGCGCCAAGATCGTCAATAATCGCCAACGCCATCAGAAAGATTTTCAGCGCCAGCGGAACACGGCTGCCCAGCAGCGCCAGTACGCCGAGCGCAAAAGCGATATCCGTTGCCGCCGGGATCGCCCATCCTTCACGTGTGATGGGGTCGGCATAGTTGAATGCCAGATACAACAGCGCCGGGACAATCATCCCGCCAATCGCGGCAATCACCGGAAACGCTGCCTGGCGTAAACTGGCCAGCGATCCCTGCATCAGCTCACGCTTAACTTCCAGACCAATCAGCAGGAAAAACACCGCCATTAAGGCGTCGTTGATCCACAGCAGCATATTTTTATTGATCTCAAGCGCGCCGACCCGCAGTTGAACCGGGGTCTCCAAAAAGTCGTGGTACCATCCACTGGTTACGCCGATATTGGCCATCAACATTGCTACTACCGCAGCGATGATCAAAATAATGCCTCCCGAGGCATCGCTACTAAAAAAACGATGTAGATGTTTCACTTTTATTCTCTCTATTGGGTGAATACTTCGTAATTACTATCTTACTCCGCATAACTCATCGTTAATATTAGATTATTCATGATAAATAGATCGGTTTTTACGATCTAACAATCTGGGATTGTTTCGTTCCTGTTCAGGACGGATCCGACAAAATAAAAAAGCCTGAGACTCTTCAGTCCCAGGCTTTTTATCAAATTTATGGCGGTAAATTAACGCGTCAGGTCGTCAAAGAATTTCTTCACGCCGTCGAAGAAGCTTTTAGAACGCGGGCTGTTTTGTTCCCCCGTCGGGCCACCAAAACTGTCCTGCAGATCTTTCAGCAACTGTTTCTGCTTGTCGTTCAAACCAACCGGGGTTTCAACCACCACGCGACACAGCAGATCGCCCTGAGCACCACCGCGTACCGACTTAACGCCTTTACCACGCATACGGAAAAGTTTACCGGTTTGCGTTTCGCCAGGGACTTTTAACTTCACCCGGCCATCCAGCGTCGGGACTTCAATCTCGCCGCCCAGCGCAGCCATCGCAAAGTTGATCGGCACTTCACAGTACAGGTTATTCCCTTCACGTTCGAAAATCGGGTGCTGTTTCACCTGCACCTGAACGTACAAATCGCCTGACGGTGCGCCATGCTCACCCGCTTCGCCTTCACCAGATAAACGAATACGGTCACCGGTATCAACCCCTGCCGGGATTTTAACGGACAGTGTTTTGCTCTTCTCTACGCGGCCATGCCCGTGACATTTGTTGCACGGATCTTTAATCAGCGTACCGCGGCCCTGACAGTGTGGACAGGTCTGCTGTACGGCAAAGAAACCCTGACGCATCTGCACCTGACCGGAACCGTGACAGGTCGGACAGGTCTGCGGCTGAGTCCCGGATTTCGCGCCGCTGCCGTGGCAAACGTCACACTCTTCCAGCGTAGGAATACGGATCTCTTTGGTGACGCCACGCACGGCTTCTTCCAGAGTGAGATCCATGTTGTAACGTAAATCCGCACCACGTGAGGCGCGCTGACGGCCACGACCACCGCCAAAGATATCGCCAAACACGTCACCAAAGATATCGCTGAAGTCAGCACCGCCGCCGAAACCGCCACCGCCGCCCATACCGCCTTGCTCAAACGCAGCATGACCGTACTGATCGTAAGCCGCGCGTTTTTGCGCGTCGGTCAGGATCTCGTAGGCTTCTTTGATCTCTTTGAATTTGGCTTCGGCCTCTTTATCACCCTGGTTACGGTCCGGGTGAAATTTCATGGCCAGGCGCTTATAGGCCTTTTTGATTTCACGCTCTTCCGCTGTTTTGGAAACGCCCAAAATCTCGTAATAGTCTTGCTTAGCCATCTCTTTTTATCTGCCCCTAACATGCGTGCACGGGCGGAGAGGAAACCTCTTCGCCCGTGCCAGTGTTTTACCCGTTCAAAGGGCGATTATTTTTTGTCTTTCACTTCTTCAAACTCAGCGTCGACAACATCGTCATCTTTCGCGTTGTTCGCGGAAGCATCAGCTGAACCCGCCTGCTGCTGTGCATGCTGCTGCTGAGCGATTTCCATCAGTTTCTGGGAAACCTGTGCCAGCGCCTGCATTTTCGCTTCGATATCTGCTTTGTCTTCGCCTTTCAAAGACGTTTCCAGCGCAGTCAGAGCGGACTCGATAGCAGTTTTGTCGTCAGCCGGCAGTTTATCGCCTGCTTCTTCAACCTGCTTGCGAGTGCTGTGCAGCAGATGGTCACCCTGGTTACGGGTCTGGACCAGCTCTTCAAACTTACGGTCAGATTCTGCGTTCGCTTCTGCTTCGCGAACCATTTTCTGAATTTCTTCTTCGTTCAGACCAGAAGACGCCTTGATGGTGATCTTCTGCTCTTTACCGCTGTTTTTATCTTTCGCAGAAACGTGCAGGATACCGTCAGCATCGATATCGAAGGTCACTTCGATCTGCGGCATACCGCGCGGTGCCGGGCTGATACCATCCAGGTTAAACTGACCCAGATCTTTGTTATCAGCAGCACGTTTACGTTCACCCTGCAGCACATGGATGGTTACCGCAGACTGGTTGTCTTCAGCGGTAGAGAACACCTGGCTGTGCTTGGTCGGGATAGTGGTGTTTTTCGCGATCAGCGGAGTCATCACGCCGCCCATGGTTTCGATACCCAGAGACAGCGGGGTAACGTCCAGCAGCAGTACGTCTTTAACATCACCGGTCAATACACCACCCTGAACAGCAGCACCGATTGCCACAGCTTCGTCCGGGTTAACGTCTTTACGCGGTTCTTTACCGAAGAACTCAGCAACTTTCTTCTGTACCATCGGCATACGAGTCTGACCACCGACCAGGATAACATCCTGAACGTCAGAAACAGACAGACCAGCATCCTGCAGAGCAACTTTCAGCGGCTCGATAGAACGGTTAACCAGGTCTTCTACCAGGCTTTCCAGTTTCGCACGAGTCACTTTGATGTTCATGTGTTTCGGACCAGACGCATCTGCAGTGATGTACGGCAGGTTAACGTCGGTCTGCTGCGCAGAAGACAGCTCAATTTTCGCTTTCTCTGCGGCTTCTTTCAGGCGCTGCATTGCCAGCGGGTCGTTACGCAGGTCAATGCCCTGATCTTTCTTAAATTCATCAACGAGATAGTTGATCATGCGGCTATCGAAGTCTTCACCACCGAGGTGGGTATCACCGTTGGTTGCCAGAACTTCGAAGGTTTTTTCACCGTCAACTTCGTCGATTTCGATAATAGAGATATCGAAAGTACCACCACCGAGGTCGTAGACCGCGATAGTACGGTTGCCGACTTCTTTGTCCAGACCGTAAGCCAGTGCAGCAGCGGTCGGTTCGTTGATGATACGTTTGACTTCCAGACCTGCGATACGGCCGGCGTCTTTCGTTGCCTGACGCTGAGCATCGTTGAAGTATGCAGGTACGGTGATAACCGCTTCAGTTACCGGTTCGCCCAGGTAATCTTCAGCCGTTTTCTTCATTTTTTTCAGCACTTCAGCAGAGATCTGCGGCGGTGCCAGTTTCTGACCTTTTACGTCAATCCATGCATCACCGTTGTCAGCACCGATGATTTTGTACGGCATGATGGCTTCATCACGCTGTACTTCTTCGTCCTGGAAGCGGCGGCCAATCAGGCGTTTAATCGCAAACAGGGTGTTTTGCGGGTTTGTCACTGCCTGACGTTTAGCCGGCTGACCAACCAGAGTTTCACCATCCTGGGTATAAGCAATGATAGAAGGCGTGGTGCGATCGCCCTCGGCGTTCTCCAGCACACGTGCAGTAGTGCCATCCATAATCGCTACACAAGAGTTGGTAGTACCCAGGTCGATACCAATAATTTTACCCATCTAAACGTCTCCACTAAAAATTCTGTCATCAGGTGGTTGTGAATCTGTAATAAGGGCGAAACGTGCGGTTTCAACTACCCTGAATCGTTTTTTTTCAGACTCACCACTGCGGTTGTCTACAAGATGGGGTCGTAACCCACGTCATCAAGGGGGGCATGCAAATTTTTTTTAGCCCGATCGCAATAAAATGAGAGATAACGGGCAGAAAAACAGGAAAGTAAATAGTCACCACCCCAAAATAATTCATAAAACCAATATTAAAAATACCAGTCATTCACTTGAAAATTGTAATAAAAAGAAAAGATTACCTGCATGAACCGTTTTTCCAACGGCGGTATTATGGTCACTCGTCACTCACTTTTGAACCCGTCAAAGAGAAATTTCATGAAATCCCTGTTTACCCTTCCCGCCAGCCTGTTGATAGGTCTGCTGCTGAGCAGCACTGCACAGGCTAACGATCATAAAGTTCTGGGAATGATTGCCATGCCCAGAAATGCAACCAACGATCTCACGCTAAGAATCCCTGTTTGTCGTGTCGTGAAGCGTATTCAACTGACGGCAGACCGTGGTGATATCACACTAAATGGCGCTTCCGTTTATTTTAAAGCCGCGCGCATGTCCAGCCAGAGCTTGAATGTTCCTTCCTCCATCAAAGAGGGGAAAACCACCAACTGGATTAACATCAATAGCGACAACGACAACAAACGCTGTGTGTCTAAAATCACCTTCTCTGGCCAGTCAGTAAACTCCTCCGACATGGCGACCTTAAAAGTCATTGGTGATGACTAACCCCCTGACTTCTCGGCCATGATATTCAGTACTGGGGAAAAAAATTCATTTTCCCCTCATCAGATCATAGACAGCCCCCTCTCCCCTGATTATCATGCCGCGCCCCGAAGTCCGTGATCGTTTTTCGGGGAAATTATTTCACCATTCAATCAATGATGATTTTGAGGAATTATGGGCAACACTAAGTTGGCTAATCCGGCACCGCTGGGCCTGATGGGCTTCGGCATGACCACCATTTTGCTTAACCTGCATAACGCGGGTTTCTTCGCCCTTGACGGTATTATCCTGGCGATGGGACTGTTCTACGGCGGTATCGCGCAAATTTTTGCCGGTCTGCTGGAGTACAAAAAAGGCAATACCTTCGGCTTAATCGCCTTCACCTCTTACGGCTCGTTCTGGCTGACGCTGGTCGCGATCCTGTTAATGCCGAAAATGGGCCTGACAGAAGCACCGAACGTGCAGTTCCTCGGCGTGTATTTGGGTCTGTGGGGCGTGTTCACCCTGTTCATGTTCTTCGGCACACTGAAAGCAAACCGCGCGCTGCAGTTTGTCTTCCTGAGCCTGACCGTGCTGTTCGCCCTGCTGGCTGTGGGCAATATTGCAGGTAACGAAGCGATTATTCATGTTGCTGGCTGGATTGGCTTAGTGTGTGGCGCAAGCGCCATTTACCTGGCGATGGGTGAAGTGCTGAACGAACAGTTTGGCCGCACCATCCTGCCAATTGGTGAAATGCACTAATTCTGTCTGTATCCCCCCGCAAGGGGGGATAATCCTTACAGACGCTGTAATTCTCCCTCAGCGTCCGTATCACGATGATAAATATCCTGTCGTAGCCAAATCCCCAGCCCTAAACCCACCAGCGAAAGCGCCAGCACATACCAGGCCGGAGCCATCGGCGACACACTCATCAACATCGTGACCGCGATTGGCGTCAAACCACCGAAAATGGCATACGAGACGTTATAGGAAAAAGAAATACCGGTAAAACGGACTTCCGCCGGGAACGCCCGTACCATCACGTAAGGCACCGCGCCAACCACGCCAACGCACAGCCCAACCAGACCGTACAACAGGAACAGGTGCTCAGGATGACTGCCGATCAGGTGATAGAAAAACCAGCTGGAACAGGCCAGCAGCAGGCTACCGACAATAAAGGTTTTGCTGGCACCCACTCTGTCGACCACGAATCCCGCCAGCAAGCACCCGATGCACAGCATAATGGTGGCCACGCTGTTGGCCTGTAACGTCAGCGCAGGTGCAAAACCATACTGTTTCTGCAGCCAGACGGGCGACATCAGGATCACCACCACAATCCCAGCCGAGAGCAGCCAGGTCAGTAGCATCGACACCGCCACCGCTTTTTTATGTTTGCTGACGACCGACTTCACCGGCAGTTCCTGCGCCAACGCTTTGCGCTGCTGCATCTCGAGAAAGATCGGCGTCTCCTGCAGCCAGCGGCGCAGATACATTGCCACCAGCCCAAACGCACCTCCCAGCAAGAAAGGTATACGCCAGCCGTACTCATGTACCGCCTGCTGCGTCAGGCTGGTATTCACCAACGTGGCCACCACCGAGCCCAGAAGGATCCCCACCGTTAACCCGGCGGTCAGCGTTCCACAGGCAATGCCGATACGGCGCTCCGGCACGTGTTCGGCAACAAACACCCAGGCCCCCGGCACTTCTCCTCCAATGGCGGCGCCTTGCAGAATACGCATCAGCAACAGCAACAGCGGGGCCAGGATCCCCATCGAGGAATACGTCGGCAGCAGACCTATCGCCAGCGTCGGTATCGCCATCAGTAAAATGCTCAGAGTGAACATTTTTTTGCGCCCGACCTGATCGCCAAAATGCGCCATGATGATGCCGCCTAACGGGCGCGCCAGATAGCCCGCGGCAAAAATACCGAAGGTTTGTACCTGACGTAGCCATTCGGGAATGTCCGCGGGGAAGAACAGCTCACCCACAACGGCGGCAAAGAAGACAAAGATAATAAAATCATAAAACTCGAGCGCCCCACCGAGAGCAGCGAGCGAAAGGGTTTTATAATCCTGGCGATTCAGCGGTCGAGAATGTTGTGACATAGCAAACCATGCGTCAGTGGAGTGATTGAAGGTGTTTAGCGATACATGTAAATCAAAAATTACTATATCGTAAACAATTCAATACTCCACCGGCATTGCGCTTTATGTCACGAAAAGGCTACTTTCAGGCATTTGTATCGCGTATCGCGCTTTTAGGCCGAAAAGATGCTACCACTTCCGGGGCGGTTTCCACATATGGCCCATCCAGCAGCTGTATACAATATGGTACACTTGCAAAAATACCCGCCACAATAACGTTACCGTCGGCGTCTTTCACCCCTTCCAGCGTTTCTTTGATCGATTTCGGCTGGCCAGGCAGGTTGAGGATCAGTGCCTGCTTGCGAATAACCCCAACCTGACGGGAGAGGATCGCCGTCGGCACAAAGTGCAGGCTAATCTGGCGCATTTGTTCACCAAAGCCGGGCATCTGCCTGTCGGCTACCGCCATCGTAGCATCTGGGGTTACATCACGACGCGCCGGGCCAGTGCCGCCGGTGGTCAGCACCAGGTGACAGCCCATTTCATCAACCAGTTCACACAATGTTTGTTCAATGATCGCCTGCTCATCCGGGATCAACCGGGTTTGCAGTTCAAAAGGCGTTGTCAGGGCGGACGCTAGCCACTCTTCAAGTGCGGGAATACCCTTATCCTGATAAACACCGCTGGAGGCACGGTCAGAAATAGAAACTAAGCCAATGCGTAAAGTATTCATGATTATTCCGTTTAAACAGTCTCGTTAAACAGAATGATACACTGCGAAGGGAAGGACAGACAGATTTCAGAAGAGGTAGCGTGACCCCCGTCAGGGCCACGCGCAAATGATTACAGCAGATCGCCGATCATTTTTTCCAGTTTGCCCTGGTCTACAGCAAACTTACGGATACCGTCCGCCAGTTTGTCTACAGCCATCGGGTCCTGGTTGTGCTGCCACAGGAACTCAGCTTCAGTGATACGTGCAGGACGCGCTTTCACTTCGCCAGAGAAGGACAGTTTACGTTCGAGCGCGCCTTCGCTTTCAGCCAGCTCTTTCAGCAGTGCCGGGGCAATAGTCAGACGATCGCAGCCCGCCAGCTCAATGATTTCGCCAATGTTACGGAAGCTCGCGCCCATCACCACGGTTTCGTAACCGTGCTGTTTGTAGTACTCATAGATTTCCGTGACGGAAACCACACCCGGATCTTCTGCCGGTGCGTACTCTTTCTTATCGGTGTTGGCTTTGTACCAGTCCAGAATACGGCCAACGAACGGAGAAATCAGGTAAACGCCTGCTTCTGCACATGCACGCGCCTGCGCGAAGGAGAACAGCAGAGTCAGGTTACAGTTGATGCCTTCTTTTTCCAGCTGCTCCGCGGCACGGATACCCTGCCAGGTAGAAGCCAGTTTGATCAGAATGCGATCGTTGCTGATGCCAGCATCGTTGTACATTTTGATCAGACGTTTCGCTTTCGCGATAGACGCTTCGGTGTCGTAGGACAGGCGCGCGTCAACTTCAGTAGAGATACGACCCGGGACCAGTTTCAGGATCTCCAGGCCGATGTTTACCGCCAGTTTGTCCGTCGCGTCGACGACCTGCTGCGCGCGGTCGTTGCTCTGCTGCTTAGCCCAGGCCACAGCGTCATCAATCAGCTTGCGGTATTCCGGGATCTGCGCTGCGTTAAGAATGAGAGAAGGGTTAGTTGTGGCATCCTGAGGCTGATACAGCTTCATTGCCGCGATGTCTCCGGTGTCGGCCACTACAGTGGTGAACTGACGAAGGGAGGTCAATTTGTCCGTCATGATAGCGTTTCTCTTTAAACAGCGTGTTAGGGGGATGTAACCGATCTTTCCTGATGATAGCACGACGCACTCTCAGCGCAACCGCCGGGAGTGCCTCACCTGCCGTTCAGCCCTGATTACGCATCTCAGAGCCTATAGTGCGCAATTAAAGAGTCGACCTGATGTTATGGTAAACTCCCGCTATCAATCTCATTACAAGGTTTATACTGTTCGATAATTGGTAGCGCTTACATCAGGATATTAGCGCGTGCCGGCATCAACAAGAGGGATGTTAATGCCTGATTTTTTCGCATTTATTAATGAAATACTGTGGGGCTCGGTGATGATCTATCTCCTGCTGGGCGCAGGATTTTGGTTCACTTACCGTACCGGTTTCGTCCAGTTCCGCTACGTTCGCCAGTTTGGCAAAAGTCTTAAAAATAGCATCAACCCACAACCTGGGGGTTTAACCTCATTTCAGGCTCTGTGTACCAGCCTCGCCGCCCGTATCGGCAGCGGAAACCTGGCAGGCGTAGCCCTGGCTATCGCGGCTGGGGGGGCGGGTGCCGTCTTCTGGATGTGGGTCTCGGCGGTGATCGGCATGGCAACTTCATTTGCCGAATGCTCACTCGCCCAACTGTATAAAGAACGCGACAGTAAAGGCCAGTTTCGCGGCGGACCCGCGTGGTATATGGCGCGCGGGCTGGGCATGCGCTGGATGGGCGTTCTGTTCGCCATCTTTTTACTCATTGCCTATGGCTTAGTTTTTAACAGCGTCCAGGCGAACTCGGTCTCGCGTGCGCTGGAGTTTGCTTTCGACATCCCGCCCCTCGTATCCGGGATCTCGCTGGCAGTGCTGTCTTTGCTCGTCATCGTCGGCGGTATTAAAGGCGTTGCCCGCCTGATGCAATGGATCGTGCCCTTAATGGCCCTGCTGTGGGTCGGCTGCAGCATCGTCATCTGCCTGTGGCATATCGGACAGATCCCTGAGGTCATCGTCACTATTGTGAAAAGCGCGTT
>NZ_SZXN01000012.1:25296-65345 GCF_005281195.1 Citrobacter sp. wls613 | reverse complement strand
GGCTGGCAGGAAGCCGCCGCCGGCGCCGCCGGGTATACGCTAAGCCAGGCCATTGCCAGCGGCTTTCAACGCGGTATGTTTTCTAATGAAGCGGGCCTGGGTTCAACGCCTAACGCCGCGGCCGCGGCCGCGTCATGGCCTCCGCATCCCGCCGCACAAGGCATTGTGCAGATGATTGGCGTGCTGGGCGATACGTTGGTTATCTGTACGGCCAGCGCAATGATTATTCTACTGGCAGGCAATGGCACCACGTACGTTCCAATGGAAGGTATTCAACTGGTCCAGAAGGCCATGGTAACGCTCACGGGGGAATGGGGTGCCGGGTTCGTTGCGCTGATTGTGGTTCTGTTCGCCTTCAGCTCTATTGTCGCTAACTACATTTATGCAGAAAATAATCTGATCTTTCTGAAACTGGACACCATTCGCATCATCTGGATTTTGCGTATTACCACCGTCTGCACCGTGATCGGCGGAACACTACTCCACTTTCCGCTCGTGTGGCAGCTCGCCGACATTATTATGGCCTGCATGGCCATCACGAATCTGACGGCGATTTTGCTGCTTTCCCCGGTTGTTCATACTCTTGCCAGCGACTACCTGCGCCAGCGAAAACTCGGCGTGCGACCGGAATTTGATCCGCAGCGTTATCCTGATATCAGACAACAGCTTGCACCTGATACCTGGGATGAGCCGCCGCGCAGCTAGCGCGGCAATCGCAACCATCGATCAATTCTGTCGTTTTTTTTGCTACAGTCGCAGTAAATCTCCCGCAAGGACTGGATATGCTGATTCTGATTTCACCTGCAAAAACGCTCGACTACCAAAGTCCACTGGCCACCACGCGCCATACGCTGCCCGAGCTGCTGGACCATTCCCAGCAGCTTATCCACGAAGCGCGTCAGCTGTCTGCACCGCAAATAGGTAAGCTGATGGGGATAAGCGACAAGCTGGCGGACCTGAACGCCACCCGTTTCCACGACTGGCAGCCTGACTTCACGCCCGATAATGCGCGTCAGGCCATCCTGGCGTTTAAAGGCGACGTCTACACTGGGCTGCAGGCAGACACCTTCAGCGAGGCCGATTTTGATTTCGCCCAACGGCATTTACGCATGTTGTCCGGGTTGTACGGCGTGCTGCGCCCGCTGGATCTGATGCAGCCTTACCGCCTCGAGATGGGCATTCGCCTTGCCAACACCAAAGGCAAAGATCTCTACCAGTTCTGGGGGGACATCATCACTGACAAGCTGAACGAAGCGCTGGAAGCACAAGGCGACAACGTGGTGATTAACCTCGCCTCGGATGAGTATTTTAAGTCCGTGAAACCGAAAAAACTGAACGCGGAGCTGATCAAACCGGTCTTCCTCGACGAGAAAAATGGCAAATTCAAAGTGATCAGTTTCTATGCTAAAAAAGCGCGCGGTCTGATGAGCCGCTATATCATTGAAAACCGCTTAACCCAGCCAGAACAGCTGACCGCCTTTAACAGCGAGGGCTATTTCTTTGATGAAGAAGCTTCCGGTAAAGGCGAGTTGGTGTTTAAACGTCACGAGCACTAGTGTACATGCCGGATGGCGGCTAACGCCTTATCCGGCCTACGACACAAAACGAACGCCCGTAGGCCGGATAAGACGCGCTAGCGTCACCATCCGGCACAACAATTACCCGCGGGTCATCATCAGTTGACGCAGCGCGGCAAAATCAGCCGGTAGATGATGCGACAGCAGCGGCAAGTCCGCACGCTCCGCCAGCTCTTTTGGTAGATCCAGCGTCACATCAAGGATCTGTTCAACGCTTTCTTTAAACTTCGCCGGGTGCGCGGTCCCAAGGAACAGGCCATATTCGCCAGGGTTCAGTTGATCACGCAGCGCGCGGTACGCCACCGCCGCGTGCGGCTCTGAGGTGTAGCCAATCGCCTGCAGCTCACGCATCGTTTCCTCAGTGGTCGCATCGTCAACGGCCGCATAGCCCAGTTCGTTCAGACGCCAGATTTTACGACGGAACAGCTCTTCCACGCGCGGCCAGTTGTTCGGCTGGCTGACATCCATGGCATTCGATAAGGTCGCCTGGGTGGCTTTCGGCGCCCACTCGCCTTCTTCAAGGAAACGCGGAACCGTATCGTTGACATTGGTTGCCGCGATAAAACGCTTCACCGGCAAACCGAGCGATTTTGCCAGCAGTCCAGCGGTCAGATCGCCAAAGTTGCCGCTCGGTACAGAAACCACCAGCTGATTGCGCGCCTCCTGCGGCAGTTGCGCCACGGCCTCAAAGTAGTAGCAGATTTGCGCCAGCAACCGGCTGATGTTGATCGAGTTAGCCGAATTTAATCCCAGCGCCACCTTTAGTTCTTCGTCATCAAACGCCTGTTTCACCAGCGCCTGGCAGGCATCAAAATCACCGTCAATGGCGACAGTTTCAATGTTTCCACCCAGCGTACAGAACAGTTTTTCCTGTAACGGGCTGATCTTACCGTTAGGATAGAGGATCACCACGCGCACATTTTTCAGGCCATAAAAGGCATGCGCGACCGCCGCCCCGGTATCGCCGGACGTGGCCGTCAGGATGGTTACCGGCTTATCGCCGCTGATGTGCGTCAGCATCTGCGCCATAAAGCGCCCACCAAAGTCTTTAAAGGCCAGCGTCGGGCCGTGGAACAGCTCCAGACAACCGACATCACCCGTCACCTGAGCAACCGGCGCAGGGAATGCAAACGCCGCGCGCACGCGATCTGCGAGGACGTCATTCGCGATTTCATCACCAATAAAGGCGGACAGGATCTTTGCGCTACGGCTGACAAAATCCAGCTTCAGCATTTCATCGATTTCGGTCAGGCTAAATTCCGGCAGATCGTGCGGAAAAAATAACCCCTGTTTTCTACCCAACCCTTGGGTGACGGCCTGCGCGAAACTGACCTGCTCGTTATGATCTTTTAGATTGTAGAGTTTCATTTATTTTCCCAGTACCCGTGCGCCCGCCGTGTCCAGCCGGCAAATATGAACAAAGCCTTCCTGATTTTGCAGGTAATTTTTACCCAGCCAGTCTGCAACCCGCTGCGCCGTCTCCGGTTTATCGCACAGAGCAAACAGCGTCGGTCCAGAACCGGAAATACCACTGGCCACCGCGCCGATTTCCGCCACCGCCTGACGCGCCTGGCTGAAGCCGGGCAGCAAGCGGGTGCGATATGGCTCGGCAATTACATCTTTCATCAGCTTTGCCGCTAACCCTGGCTGACGGGAATAGCAGGCATGAATGAAGCCCGCCAGATGTCGCCCGTGGGCGATGCAGTCCTGGCGACGGTATTGCGCCGGTAAAATCGCCCGCGCTTCAGCCGTTGAAACCTTAATTCCCGGATAGGCCAGCACCCACAACCACTCATCAAAGCCTGGCACCTGTTGGCTGATAATGCCGTTTTCCTCAATCATCAACTGCATACCGCCCAAAAAGCACGGTGCCACATTATCGTAATGAACACTGCCGGAGATACGCCCTTCCAGCTCACCCATGATCGCCAGCAGGCGGGTGTCGTTGAGCGGTTTACCGCAGTGCTCATTCATTGCCACCAGCGCGGCCACAACAGAACAGGCGCTGGAGCCTAAGCCGGAGCCAATCGGCATATTCTTTTCCAGCGTCATCGTCACCGGAACGGCTTTCCCCAGCTCCTGACAAAATCGCTCCCAGCACTGGTAGACGATATTTTCCCGCGGCTCTGACGGCAGTTTGCTCGCAAAGCGCCCCAGATTGTTGAGGCTAAAACTGTCAGCGGCTTCCACAGAGACAACATCACCTAACAAAGAACCATCAACGGGCGTAACCGCCGCCCCGAGCACATCAAACCCGACGCTCATATTGGCACTGGAAGCCGGGGCATAAACTCTCACCATGTTAAACTCCTAACTTCCATGAAAGGGTACGAAGCAGATCGGCAAAGACGCCCGCCGCCGTGACATCATTACCTGCACCGTAACCACGCAGTACCAGCGGTAATGGCTGGTAGTAGTGACTGTAGAACGCCAGCGCGTTTTCGCCATTTTTCACTTTATACAGCGGATCGTTGCCATCCACTTCGGCGATTTTCACCCGACACACGCCGTCTTCTTCGATATTGCCAACATAGCGCATGACTTTCCCCTCATCACGGGCTTTCGCCACGCGCGCGGCAAACGCATCATCAAGCTGCGACAGCTTAGCCATAAACGCAGAGACATCGCCAGAATCATCAAAATCTTGCGGTAACACCGGCTCAATAACGATATCGCTAAGCTCCAGCTCGCGACCGGTTTCGCGGGCGAGGATCAGCAGTTTGCGCGCCACATCCGTTCCGGAAAGGTCATCGCGTGGATCGGGCTCGGTATAGCCCATTTCGCGTGCCAGCGTGGTGGCTTGCGAGAAGCTCATGCCTTCATCCAGCTTGCCAAAAATAAACGACAGCGAACCGGACAGAATCCCCGAGAAGCGTTGCAGTTCATCACCTGCACTGAGCAGGTTTTGCAGGTTTTCAATAACCGGTAATCCCGCGCCAACGTTGGTGTCATAGAGGAATTTACGTCGGGACTTCGCGGCGGCAAAACGTAGCTGATGGTAGTAATCCATCGACGAGGTATTCGCCTTTTTATTCGGTGTCACGACGTGGAAGCCTTCGCGCAGGAAGTCCGCATACTGATCTGCCACGGCCTGACTTGACGTACAGTCCACTATCACCGGGTTAAGCAGATGGTATTCTTTCACCAGGCGAATTAAGCGACCGAGGTTGAAAGGTTCCTTGGCTTCCGCCAGCTCCGCCAGCCAGTTTTCCAGATTCAGACCGTGAACATGGGTCAGCAGGGCCTTCGAATTCGCCACCCCGCAAACGCGTAAATCAATATGCTTGCTCTTCAGCCAGGTTTGTTGCCGCTTAAGCTGTTCAAGCAGCGCAGACCCGACGCCACCGACGCCTATGACAAAGACTTCGATCACCTGATCGGTATTGAACAGCATCTGATGCGTCACGCGCACGCCGGTGGTGGCATCATCATTGTTCACCACCACCGAAATAGAGCGCTCAGACGAGCCCTGGGCGATAGCCACGATATTGATGTTGGCACGCGCCAGCGCGGCAAAGAATTTCGCGGAGATACCGCGCAGTGTACGCATACCGTCGCCAACTACTGAGATGATCGCCAGGCGCTCAGTGACCGCCAGCGGCTCCAGCAGTCCTTCTTTCAACTCTAGGTAGAATTCATCCTGCATCGCACGCTGTGCACGCGCACAGTCGCCCTGCGGGACGCAGAAGCTGATGCTGTATTCAGAAGACGACTGGGTGATCAGTACCACCGAAATCCCTGCGCGAGACATCGCGGCAAACACGCGGGCCGCCATGCCGACCATCCCTTTCATTCCCGGACCCGATACGCTGAACATCGCCATATTGTTGAGATTCGAAATGCCTTTTACCGGCAGATCATCTTCATCGCGGCTGGCGCCAATCAGCGTACCCGGCGCTTGCGGGTTACCGGTATTTTTAATCAGGCAAGGGATCTGGAACTGGGCAATCGGGGTAATGGTGCGCGGGTGAAGCACTTTGGCGCCGAAATAAGACAGCTCCATCGCTTCCTGATAAGACATTGACTTCAGCAGTCTGGCATCGGGGACCTGACGCGGGTCGCAGGTATACACGCCGTCAACGTCCGTCCAGATCTCACAGCAGTCTGCACGCAAACAGGCAGCCAGCACGGCGGCGGAGTAATCAGAGCCGTTACGTCCCAGCACCACCAGCTCACCTTTTTCATTCCCGGCGGTAAAGCCTGCCATCAACACCATATGGTCTGCCGGAATACGGCTGGCGGCAATTCGACGCGTAGACTCGGTAATATCAACGGTCGATTCGAGGTAATGACCCACCGCTAACAGTTTCTCAACCGGATCAATAACCGTCACTTTGTGGCCACGTGCTTCCAGCAGCCCGGCCATAATTGCGATCGACATTTTTTCACCACGGCAGATAAGCGCGGCGTTGATGCTGTCCGGGCACTGTCCCAGCAGGCTGATGCCGTGCAGGACATGCTTAATTTGGGCAAATTCTTGTTCAACAAAGGCTTTGAGTTGCGCCAGCGGGAAAGCGGGCTGAACCTCGGCAAGACCGACCAAAAGCTCAGAGAAAATACGTTCGGCGTCGCTGATATTGGCTAAAGCATCCTGGCCACCGATGGTCTTCTCAATCATCGCCACCAGATGGTTAGTGATTTTTGCCGGGGCAGAGAGGACGGTCGCAACCTGCCCCTGCCTGGCATTGCTTTCCAGAATATCGGCAACCCGCAGAAAGCGCTCTGCATTTGCCACTGATGTACCGCCAAACTTCAACACTCGCATGGTTTACCTCGTTGCCTCTGGTCGAAAAAAAAGCCCGCACTGTTTAGGTGCGGGCTTTTTTCTGTGTTTCCTGTACGCGTCAGCCCGCACCGTTACCTGTGGTAATGGTGATGGTTGTAGTAATGGTGGTGCCGATGCGTTTCATGATGTTGTGTGCTCTGTAATTATTATCTGTCTGTGCTCTATTCTTTTAGGGTTAAAGTATCTCGTGACCTAAGTCAATAAATTTCTAAATTGATCACGTTCCGAAACTTGTTCACGAGTCACTGCTTACCGTTTTACTTTCAACCAATACGGCGCGTCAGGCACGCTTGAAGTAAGAATAAAAAACCCACAAAGAATAGATTGGCAATATTTTATTTTGTGATATTTTTTTCAATATCATGTAAAAAACGGTGCAACATTGCCGTGTCTCGCTGTCCTAACAGGCCCATTCGTTGTTGCAACCAGTCCGTGAGTTTGATGTCATCGGCAACATCCAGCGTGGTCAATAAACGTAAAACACGCGTCCGTAATGCCTGGAGCTGAAGCTCATCCGTCACCTCAGCGGTTTTAGCGGGCTGTTGTATTAAACCGGCTAATTGATAGCAATACACCATCACCGCCTGCCCCAAATTCAGTGAAGGATAGTCAGCCACCATCGGTACGCCGGTCAACACGTCTGCCAGCGCCAGTTCTTCATTCGTCAGGCCAGAATCCTCACGGCCAAAAACCAGCGCAGCGTGATCCATCCACGCCGATTTTTCCTCCAGCAACGGAACCAATTCGACCGGAGTAGCGTAATAATGAAACTTTGCGCGACTGCGCGCCGTGGTAGCAACGGTAAAATCCACGTCGTGCAGCGCCTCGGCTAACGTTGTAAAAACGTTAATATTATCAATAATGTCACCCGAACCGTGGGCCACCCAGCGCGTGGCCGGTTCCAGGTGTGCCTGACTGTCAACGATCCGCAACTCGGTGAATCCCATGGTTTTCATCGCACGGGCTGCCGCACCAATATTTTCCGCTCTGGCAGGGGCCACCAGAATAATTGTTAAACGCATTTTGCTACTCTTTTTGGTCAGTTTGCCGATAATAATGTGATGCACATCAACATATTACGCAGCGCGAATTTACATATTTTTAACAGAGATCACTGAAAAAGCATTTTACATTAAGTAAAAAATGCTAAACTGTTTCGTACCTGTACTATTGCTTTTTATGTTAACAGAAGTTGCATATCCTTCTGTTTATTCATGATAATTTAATTTAAAATGGATCTCATTCGTAGGATTCATTACATTTATTAGTTAGCACGTGCAACTAGTTGTATTATTGCAATTTTGTGATGAAAGCTAACATTTGGATACGATGATTTCATCAAACTGTTAACGTGCTACAATTGAACTTGATATATGTCAACGAAGCGTAGTTTTATTGGGTGTCCGGTACGTCTTAGCCTGTTATGTTGCTGTTAAAATGGTTAGGATGACAGCCGTTTTTGACACTGTCGGGTCCAGAGGGAAAGTGCCCACGACCAAGCTAATGATGTTGTTGACGTTGATGGAAAGTGCATCAAGAACGCAATTACGTACTTTAGTCATGTTACGCCGATCATGTTAATTTACGACATGCATCAGGCAGGTCAGGGACTTTTGTACTTCCTGTTTCGATTTAGTTGGCAATTTAGGTAGCAAACATGCAGACCCCGCACATTCTTATCGTTGAAGACGAGTTAGTAACACGTAACACGTTGAAAAGCATTTTCGAAGCGGAAGGCTATGATGTATTCGAGGCGACAGATGGCGCGGAAATGCATCAGATCCTCTCTGAATATGACATCAACCTTGTGATTATGGATATCAATCTGCCAGGTAAAAACGGTCTTCTGTTAGCGCGCGAACTCCGCGAACAAGCTAACGTTGCGCTGATGTTCCTGACGGGCCGCGATAACGAAGTCGATAAAATTCTCGGCCTCGAAATCGGCGCGGATGATTACATCACCAAACCGTTTAACCCGCGTGAACTGACTATCCGTGCTCGTAACTTGCTGTCCCGTACCATGAACCTGGGCACGGTCAGCGAAGAACGTCGTAGCGTCGAAAGCTACAAGTTCAATGGTTGGGAACTGGACATCAACAGCCGTTCTCTGATCGGTCCTGACGGCGAGCAGTATAAACTGCCACGCAGCGAATTCCGTGCCATGCTTCACTTCTGTGAGAATCCGGGCAAGATCCAGTCTCGCGCAGAACTGCTGAAAAAAATGACCGGTCGCGAACTGAAGCCGCATGACCGTACCGTTGACGTGACTATCCGTCGTATTCGTAAGCATTTCGAATCTACGCCGGATACGCCAGAAATCATCGCCACCATTCACGGTGAAGGCTATCGTTTCTGCGGCGACCTGCAGGATTAATCTCATCCTTGCGGGAACAAAAACGGCGCGTAAAGCGCCGTTTTTCATTTTATCTCCACCCTACTTCCACAAACGAAATTCATCGTTTTCCACGGGTTGCGTCTCTTTTGCTTTGGGCCGAGCCAGTGCGTGCCAGTCAAGATGACGCGTCAGGAACATAATCCCGCACAGTGCCAATAACAGCACGCCGGTTCCCAGTAGCAAAGAACTGTCCTGCGAACGCAGTAACACCCACATCACCCCGTCCAGTGCCAACAGCGCCAGGGTGAACAGAATACTGTTACGCCACCCTTGTAATACCGCCTGTAAATACACGCCGTTCATCAGGGCACCAATCAGGCTGGCAATAATCCACGCCGCGGTAAAACCAATATGTTCTGACAGTGCCAGCAACAGCAGATAAAACATCACCAGCGATAACCCTACCAACAGATACTGCATGGGGTGCAGGCGCAGACTGGTCATACTCTCAAGCACAAAGAAAGACATAAAAGTCAGTACGATCAGTAAGATGGCATACTTCGTTGCTCTGTCGGTCAGCTGATATTGATCGGCCGGTGTAGCTACCGCCACGCTAAACGCTGGCATTCCCTGCCAGCCAATTTTTTCCCCATCAAAACGATCACCGAGGTTATTGGCAAACCAGCTGCTTTGCCATTGGGCCGTAAACCCTGATGCACTAACTTCACGCTTCGTGGGCAAAAAATCCCCCAGAAAATTGGGATGCGGCCAGTTACTGGTTAGGGTCATTTCGCTGTTACGTCCAATGGGGACAACGGAAAAATCCCCGGTACCGTTCAGATTAAGCGACAGCGCCAGACTAAGGTTTTGCTTCGTCCATTCCGCATCCGGCAGCGGAATGTGGATCCCCTGCGCACGCCCATCAAGCCCCGTTCCCGGCTCAACGGCCAGCGACGTCCCGTTAATCTGCGGCACTTTCACCACGCCAATCCCGCGTGCGTCGCCGACGCCAACCACAATAAACGGTTTCCCTAACGTTATATTAGGGTGATGCAATTCACTCAGCCGTTCCGCATTGAACTCCGCGTTCAACGACACATCGTTATGCCAGACCTGGCCCTCATAAATGCCGACTTTACGTCCTTCAACATTTTGATTGCCCTCAACCATCAACGACTCCGGCAGCCAGAAATGGATATAGCTGCGCTTTTGCGAGACTTCTTTACCGTCTTCCAGCGAGGTATAAAGTTCGGTCACGGGGATAGCAATTAGCGGCCCAACTAACTTCTGCGGCCCACTGGTACTCTGCCGGATAGCATCTTCGACCTCATTACGGTAATCCGATCGCTCAACGATTATCTGCCTGACCATCGTCAGAGGAATTAACAGCAACAGCATGGCGCCACCTAAGGTGACGATTTTCCAGAACAGGGGGGATTTCAACATAGCGTTCTCCTTTGCAATGACGACAAGGTAGAACGGCTATGTGCGCAGAATTTGAAGTTATGTGAAGTGACGGTGAAGTGTGAACGACGCCTGTACCCCGCCTTCGGGGCGATTACTCAGTGTCACATCGCCGTCAAACAGACGGGCGACTTCGCTGACAAACGCCAGCCCCAGACCGCTGCTCTTGTGACCATTCTCGCGGGGCAGTGAATAAAATCGTTCAAAAATGCGCGGTAACGCAAAATCAGGGATCCCGCTGCCGCTGTCCGTCACCTGCAACGAGACCTTTTCTCCTTGCTGCTGCGCACTCAGGAAAATGGTCCCCTGTTCAGGGGTAAAGTCGATGGCGTTATCCAGCAGATTACCCATGGCCTGCTCCAGCAGCGCAGGTTCAGCCGCAACCACCCATGATGAGGGCTCAATGTTGAGCGTGATATGTTTAGCAGACAACTGGACGCTACGCGACTCGCGCAACTGGGCAAACAGTGCATCAACCGCAACGGGCGTAAACGCAACATCCTGCCGGTTTTCCAGCCGCGCCTGGCGCAACAGGGTTTCGACCAGTGCCTGCATACGCGCATTTTGCGTCAGAATATTTTCGGTAAAACGTGCCACCACGTCAGGTGGCGGCCCTTCGCGTAAAATCTCCGCCGCGCCACGAATAGCCGCCAGCGGGCTTTTCAGTTCATGGGTTAAGGCATACACATACTGCTCAATGTAATTCTTACCCTCCAGCTTCAGGCGCATACTTTCCAGCGCCTGCGCCAGTTTTCGCAATTCACTGCTGCCTAAATCCGGTAACGCGACGGGCCGATTCTCCGTCACCGAGTCAGCATAGCGCGCCAGCCGGGCAATAGAGCGGTTGATCCACCATACCATTCCCACGCCAATCACTAATGCGATCCCCAGCAACACCGCGCTCGCCCACAGCATCCGCCGCTCGCTGCGTTTAATTACCGGTGCCATTGCCGCATTGGGCTTCCCGACGCTAAGCACCCCAATAATGCGCTCACCGTCGATAATCGGTGCCGCAACGTACATCACCGAGCTTTCTGGGTCAGCCGGATTTTGCAGCGTACTGCGCGCGCCATATTGCCCGCGCAGCGTTAACCACACGTCGTTCCAACGGGAATAATCTTCCCCTACTGCTTTATTGGCGGAATCAAACAACACCTTGCCCTGAGCATCTGTCATGTAGACGTGATACTCATTGCGCACTTTGTTAATGCCGCTGATGTTGGCACGAAAAGGGCGGTTATGCAGTTGCGAGAAGGCCTGCGCCAACTTGCCGTTGGCAGCAGAGCCAGAGAGTACGTCGTCGCGTGCCAGCGCCGCTAACAGCGTGGCGGTGTCAATCAGCGTGCCTTCGGTGGCCCGGCGTACGCCAGGTTTAATCTCCTGCACAAAAATAGACAGAACAAACCAGGCGGCAACGGCGACAATCAAAAAGTAGCCCAGCAGCAGTCGCATGCCAATGCGCATCAGGCGTTCCTCAGGCTGTATCCCATCCCGCGATGCGTGTTAATCGGCGAGAGATCCGGATTAATAGCCCGCAGTTTGGCGCGCAGTGTTTTGATATGCGTGTCCACCGTTCTGTCGTAGGTATCCTGCGCATCGGCCCAAACTAAATCCATCAGTTGCTGGCGCGAGTAGATACGCCCCGGCGACATCAGCAAGGTTTTCAGCAACAGGAACTCATAGCGCGTCAGGTTTAACGGACAGCCAAACCACGCAATCTGCGCGGCGGGTTCATTGAGTTCAAAATTGCCAAAACGCGCTGCCGATGGCGGTGCTGCAAATTTCCTCACCCGCCGCAGCAGCGTGCGCACTCGGGCGCACACCTCGCGCGGCGAGAAGGGTTTGGCGACGTAATCATCCGCGCCAATCTCCAGACCTAACAGGCGGTCCACTTCATCGCTGCGGGCGGTCAGAAAAAGAACCGGCAGCGCCGGGTGGCGCTCCAGCAGACGTCGGCACAGTTCAAAACCGCTGATATCAGGCAGTCCGACGTCGAGGATTATCGCATCCGGGCATCTCTGACGCGCGCTTTCCAGCACCGGCAGTCCACGCTCAAACGCCTCCACGCTAAAACCTTCCTGTTGCAGCATGTAGATAAGCGTATCCGCGATACCCTGCTCATCCTCAACCAACCAGATCAACGCCTGTTGCATTTTGCTTCCTTGTTACTGCCGCCACGGCATGATGGGCACCGCGCTGATGGCATTTTTCGGCGAACCGTCGACAACCTTGTCGGAATAGGCCAGATACGCCAGCGTGTTGCGTTTTTCATCATAAAAACGCACCACCTGTAATGATTTAAACACCAGCGACGTCCGTTTCTTAAAGACGACTTCGCCCTGCGCTTTACCGTTCTTGATTCTGTCACTCAGCTCAACCGGCCCCACTTGCTGGCAGGAAATGGCGGCATCGGAGGTATCTTCAGCCAGCCCTAACCCGCCCTTAATGCCACCGGTTTTTGCGCGGCTAACATAGCAGGTCACGTTGGTTACATCGGGATCGTCAAACGCTTCGACGACGATTTTATGATCCGGTCCAAACATTTTAAATACCGTATCGACAGAACCAATCTGCTCCGCATGGGCCACCTGCGCCAACAACAGCAAAATTGAGGAAATGACTAAGCTCTTATATTTCATATTGTTACCATTTTTAAAAGTTGCCCTGAGCAATTATTCAACATTCTAAAATAAAATGTATACAGATCACAGGATTACAATAATCACGCTTTCGTATGTCCGAAAACAGCATTTATGAGCAAAAAAAACACTGAATGCTAAAACAGCAAAAAATGCTATTATCCTCTTACCTGACGTCAGGTACTCGCTGTTGAAAGGATGAGGATATTTTATGGATCAGGCTGGCATTATTCGCGACCTATTAATCTGGCTGGAAGGTCATCTGGATCAGCCTCTGTCGCTTGACAATGTGGCGGCAAAAGCAGGCTATTCCAAGTGGCATCTGCAGAGAATGTTTAAGGACGTGACGGGCCACGCTATTGGTGCCTACATCCGCGCCCGTCGTTTATCGAAGTCCGCTGTGGCGCTACGCCTGACTGCGCGTCCGATTCTGGATATTGCCCTGCAATACCGTTTTGACTCTCAACAGACGTTTACCCGTGCGTTCAAAAAACAATTCGCTCAGACGCCTGCACTGTACCGCCGCTCGCCGGAATGGAGCGCTTTTGGTATTCGCCCACCGATGCGACTCGGGGAATTTGCGATGCCAGCGCATCAGTTCGTGACGCTGGAAGACACGCAGTTGCTCGGCACCACGCAAAGCTACTCTTGCTCGCTGGAACAGATTTCCGACTTCCGTCATGAAATGCGTATTCAGTTCTGGCGCGACTTCCTGAGCCAGGCTCCTGCCATTCCGCCGGTGCTGTACGGACTCAACGAAACGCGTCCGAGTTTTGAAAAAGATGACGAGCAGGAAGTCTTTTATACCACCGCACTCACGCCAGAACAGGCCAGCGGCTATGTACCGTCCGCGCAGCCAATCCTGTTGCAGGGCGGCGAATATGTCATGTTTACCTATGAAGGCCTGGGAACGGGCGTGCAGGAATTTATTCTGACAGTGTATGGCACCTGTATGCCAATGCTGAACCTGACCCGTCGTAAAGGTCAGGATATAGAGCGATACTACCCGGCAGAAGATGCCAAAGCAGGCGATCGCCCTATTAACCTACGCTGCGAATTCCTGATTCCTATTCGCCGTTAGCGCTGTAGCTCATCCAACGCAGGGGCGTCCAGATGCGAGATGTCCCCTGCCGTTTCGACCACCCAACCCGGCGCAAGCCATAAACTTTCCTGATAATCGACGCGGGAAATCGAGCAGTTGCGCAGACGCAGCCGACGCTCAGCCCAGGCGGGCAGTCCCAGAATCGTACTCACCAGGCAACCCAGCGCAATACCGTGGCTTACCAGCAATGGGCGGCTCCCTTGCGGCAGTTCCAGACAAGATGCCAGCGCGGCGTTAACACGATCGGCCAGTTCCTGCATGGATTCCCCATCCGGAATACGACCATCAACCGTGCCGTTGACTAACTGGCGACGCCAGCCCTCTTCCTCTGGCGTCAGAGAGTCGATGTGGCGCTTTTCCAGCACCCCCATATTCAGCTCGCGCAGGCGGGCGTCGAAGGTGATATCACAGCCACACGCCTGGGCGATGATTTCTGCGGTGCGTCGTGTACGACCTAAATCGCTACTGATGACGTGAGTAATGCCAAGCGAGCGGGCGCGTTCGCCAACCTGCATAGCTTGCTGTTCACCTTTAGCGGTCAGCGGGCTGTCTGACTGGCCTTGAATACGTCGCTCGGCGTTCCACTGCGTTTCACCGTGGCGAACAAGGTATACCTGTAACATGCGTTTTTTCCGTTATACTGCGATGCGATGAATTTTCAAACTGAGCTTAATTATGCACAAGGTTATCTCTGCGACCACCAATCCTGCCAAAATTCAGGCAATTCTTCGGGCATTTGAAGAGATTTTCGGTGAAGGATCCTGCCATATTGAACCCGTCGCCGTCGAGAGCGGTGTGCCGGAACAACCTTTTGGAAGTCAGGAAACGCGCACTGGCGCACGAAATCGCATAGATAACGCACGCCGCCTGCATCCGCAGGCCGATTTCTGGGTGGCCATTGAAGCTGGCATTGACGATGACGCGACCTTCAGCTGGGTGGTGATTGATAATGGCGTTCAGCGCGGTGAAGCGCGTTCCGCTACGCTGCCGCTGCCGGCGGTGATTCTCGACAGAGTCCGTCAGGGAGAAGCGCTCGGTCCGGTGATGTCACAGTACACAGGCATTGACGAGATAGGCCGTAAAGAAGGGGCGATTGGCGTGTTTACCGCCGGGAAGTTAACCCGTGCCAGCGTCTATCACCAGGCGGTGATCCTGGCGCTCAGCCCGTTCCATAACGCGGTGTATCGGTAATTATTTGCGCTACGTTGTAGGCCTGATAAGCACTGCGCCATCAGGCAATTCAATCTTTTCCGAGCAGCACCTGTTCCAGCCACTGACGCAGCTCGACCGGCGCAGTTTTGAGGCTATTGGACCCACGCGTTATGGTCGCAATACCGGCCCCAAGCTCGTTTTTCAACTCGCGTTGGCTCATCTCGCCGCGCAGCAGTTCTTCAATAATGCGCACGCGAGTCCCCAGCGCTTCGCGCTCATCAGGCGTTAACATCAAATTGAGCAATGGCTGGTGTAAATCTTGCTCATAAGCGTGTTTAAGCAGGTCGACAAAACGTAACCACTCCTGGTGACGCTGTTCTGCCATCTCTGCTGAATAGGGTGATTGCTGAGTCATAAGATATCGCCATCGTTGCGGGGGAGGCGCGATTGCCTCCCCCTTTGTACTCTTTAACGAGTACGATAGCATAACACACTCACCACGATCAGTAACGGCGTTGCCATTCTGCGTCGTTCATCAATTCCGGCTTATCACCGAGGAAGTAACGATAGTAGGCATCGTAAGCCAGCACGTTTTTCACGTACCCACGGGTCTCGGAGAACGGGATGCTTTCTACAAAGGCCACCGCGTCAATGCGCCCTGCACTGTTGCCAAGCCAGGTACGAACGCGACCCGGTCCGGCGTTATAGGCTGCTGAAGCAAAGATGCGGTTATTGCCAAACTGTTGATACACATACTGTAAATAGCTGGTGCCGATGTTGATATTGGTCTCAGGATCCAACAGCTGATTAGGACTGCTGTAACCCGGAATCGAGAACATCTTCACTGTATGCGTCGCCGTACCCGGCATAATTTGCATCAACCCGCTGGCACCCACCGGCGATTTTACCTTCGGGTTCCAGGCACTTTCCTGACGGGCAATGGCCATCGCGTAGCTTGGCTGAATGTCTTTCCCGCTGGTGTAACGGGTAAACAGATCTTTGTAGGCCAGCGGGAAACGCTCTTCCAGATGATCCCAGAGTTTGCCAGCGATCGTGGCCTGCACGCTCAGATCCCACCAATGGTTGTTAAACGCATAACGCGCCAGCTGCGCCTGCTCAGACTTGGTGCGGCTGGTGACCAGATTCGCCCACTCGCTGCGCGCGGTGTTGTCCATGTTCCAGTACATCAACTCACGTACACGCGCCATCTCCGGTCCCTGCGTCAGGGCAGCGTCAACATCCGCAGGCGCTTTGTCGATTTTCAGCGTGTATTCTTCACCAAGGCGCTGTGCCGCCACCATCGGATAGAAACCACGCTGCTGCATCAGCGCATGCAGGATCTCTTTCGCTTCGGCGTCACGTCCGCGCTCCAGCAGCAGATCCGCCTGCCAGTAACGCCATTCATCTTTTTCCTTCGCGTCCATCGGCAGGCGCGCCAGCCAGGTATTCAGCCCTCGACGATCGCCAGTTCCCAGCGCCATCCGCACGCGGCGCTCCACAAGCGTGGTGGATTGTGAGCGCATAATCGCATCATCGCGCCATTTGGCCTGCTCGTCAGTAACGTCGTTGCCCATCAGACGCCAGGCGACGATATCGCGCAGCTCCTGAGTTTGATCGTCATTTAACTGCTGCGCCTGCGCCAATGAAGGGATCATCAAACGTGCATTTTCCGCGTCCTGACGCGCTACGCTGGCAAACGCCACCGCCGCCATCTGACGGGTAAAATCCGTAGCGCCGGTGGTGCGCGCAAACGTCATCACCGAGTTAGGGTTGTTTGCCAGTGCAATAATCGCTGAAGCAATGGTCTGATAATCCGCTGGCATTTGTCCGGCCAGCGCGGTAACCAGTCCGGTATTACCCGCCTTCATCGCCAGGCGAATACGTTCAAGATACGCTAACGGATCCTGAGTCCCCGATGCCCGCCATACGCCGAATAATTTGTCACAGGCGTTGGGCTGACTCTTCCCGGTCAGCCAAAGATCTTTTGCACCTTGCCAGGCTTCTTCGGCCTGCCCGGTACTCCATTTCGCATAGTAGTAATTACATTGCGCTTCGGTGGTGCCGGGCTTATCCGGGCTGAATGCTAACAACCCTCGCCAGTCTTCCCGACGTGCCAGTTCGTTCACGAAGCGCGATTGCAACGTGCGTGCAGGCGGCAGCGTTGGATTAGCGCGCACAAAATTGGTGACGGTAACGGTGGGCTGATTCATCAGATCGTCAGTAATCTGGCGATATTCAAGGTAGGGATACAGAGGATAGCTTTTCAGGCCCGGCATCATCTGCTCGACGACGTCCATCTGCCGGTTATCCCAGGCCTGCTTAATTTGTGCATAGCGATTGCGCTGTTCATCCAGAGAATCCGCTCGCGCCACTTGACTGATCGTCAGCAGACATACGCTGGCTGCCAGCAGGCGCCAGGCTACGTGTTTGGCTTTGTCCACAAGCTCTTCCTCTTATCGTGTTACGACTGTGCAGCATCATGCCGCTTAATAGATTCATGCTAATCAGACATTGCAGAAAGTGCCACGTTCCGGACACTTTTTTACTTTTGTTGCGAGTGAGATCTGCTGGCTGGGATTAGAACGTGAAAAAGGCTACACTTCGCCTTTGATAACT
Organism: Citrobacter sp. wls613; assembly: GCF_005281195.1. Lineage (NCBI taxonomy): Bacteria > Pseudomonadati > Pseudomonadota > Gammaproteobacteria > Enterobacterales > Enterobacteriaceae > Citrobacter > Citrobacter sp. wls613. The sequence continues at coordinate 47,674 of NZ_SZXN01000012.1, read as the reverse complement.
ATTCACTACCCTACTCAAAATCATTCTGGCTGCATCAAGGCGGCAAGAGAGAAAATCCCTGCGAGCATAGATGGCTATGTGACCAGGGTTTTCGAATGCAGCCAACACAGAGGCAGCCTGAAGGATGAAGAGTATATAAAAGAGGCGAAGTCCAACGTGGCTCAATTCGTTTATACCATGCATCGTGTCGGCAAAGTCGTTCCGCCGAAACGTCATATTCTTAAAAACATCTCTCTGAGCTTCTTCCCGGGTGCCAAAATCGGTGTACTCGGTCTGAACGGCGCGGGTAAATCCACCCTGCTGCGCATCATGGCCGGTATTGATACCGACATCGAGGGCGAAGCTCGTCCACAGCCGGGCCTCAAGATCGGTTACCTGCCTCAGGAGCCGAAGCTGAATCCGGAACATACCGTGCGTGAGTCCGTTGAAGAAGCGGTCGCCGACGTGGTTAACGCCCTGAAAGGCCTGGAGGAAGTGTACGCGAAGTACGCCGAGCCGGATGCCGACTTCGATAAGCTTGCCGCACAGCAGGGTAAATTCGAAGAAATTATTCAGGCACACGACGGCCACAACCTGAACGTGCAGCTGGAGCGCGCCGCTGACGCACTCCGTCTGCCGGACTGGGATGCCAAAATTGAGAAGCTGTCCGGGGGTGAACGCCGCCGCGTCGCACTGTGCCGCCTGCTGCTGGAAAAACCAGACATGCTGCTGCTCGACGAACCGACCAACCACCTGGATGCAGAATCCGTGGCATGGCTGGAACGCTTCCTGCACGACTTCGAAGGGACCGTGGTGGCAATTACCCACGACCGTTACTTCCTCGATAACGTGGCTGGCTGGATCCTGGAGCTTGACCGCGGTGAAGGTATTCCGTGGGAAGGTAACTACTCTTCCTGGCTGGAGCAGAAAGATCAGCGTCTGGCGCAGGAAGCCTCTCAGGAAGCGGCTCGCCGTAAATCCATTGAGAAAGAGCTGGAGTGGGTACGCCAGGGTGCAAAAGGCCGTCAGTCGAAGGGTAAAGCCCGTCTGGCACGCTTTGAAGAGCTCAACAATACCGAATACCAGAAGCGTAACGAAACCAACGAACTGTTTATCCCACCAGGACCTCGTCTGGGCGATAAAGTCGTTGAGGTTACCAACCTGCGTAAATCCTACGGCGACCGCGTCCTGATCGACGACCTGAGCTTCTCGGTACCGAAAGGCGCTATCGTCGGGATCATCGGTCCGAACGGCGCGGGTAAATCCACCCTGTTCCGCATGCTCTCCGGTGAAGAACAGCCAGATAGCGGCACCATTGAACTGGGTGAAACCGTGAAACTGGCCTCCGTTGACCAGTTCCGTGACGCAATGGATAACAGCAAAACCGTGTGGGAAGAAGTATCCGGCGGGCTGGATATCATGAAGATCGGTAACACCGAAATGCCAAGCCGCGCTTACGTAGGCCGCTTCAACTTCAAAGGTGTTGATCAGGGTAAACGCGTCGGCGAACTGTCCGGTGGTGAGCGTGGTCGTCTGCACCTGGCGAAGCTGCTGCAGGTTGGCGGCAACATGCTGCTGCTCGATGAACCGACCAACGACCTGGATATCGAAACCCTGCGCGCGCTGGAAAACGCCCTGCTGGAGTTCCCGGGCTGCGCAATGGTTATCTCGCACGACCGTTGGTTCCTCGACCGTATTGCCACCCACATTCTGGATTACCAGGATGAAGGCAAAGTCGAGTTCTTCGAAGGTAACTTTACTGAATACGAAGAGTACAAGAAACGCACGCTGGGCGCAGATGCGCTGGAACCGAAGCGTATCAAGTACAAGCGTATTTCTAAGTAATTGCCGTTAAGTGCCGGATGGCGCTGTGCGTGTCCGGCCTACGAGGTGAGTGCAACTTGTAGGCCGGACAAAGCGTTTACGCCGCCATCCGGCATTAAAATCTATCCCTGCTCACCCATCAATTCTTTCACCAGCTCCACGCAGCGCAGGAAGCGGCCGTCATAGTCAGGCTCCTCGACGTGGACAAAATCGATGTTATTTTCCTGCAGCATTTCCACCAGCAGCGACTGAAACGCCTTACGGTCAACCGAGCTGCCCAGACTGCGTAGCCCATCTGCCACCCACGGCGTGTTATTTTCCAGCAGAATCACCAGGTCAAAGCGGTACTCGTCGATCAGCGCCTGCACAAACGGGTGCTCACGCCCTTCGTACTTTTTACAGAACGCCTGCGTCGTGACAAAGTCGGTGTCGATAAATGCCACTTTATTGGCATATTTAACTGCAAAATCAATGTATTGTGCTTGTCCAAGCGCGATTTTATCGTAATCGGAATACTGCAGCGCCATCTCATCGCCGCCCAAATGGGAGAAGACGTAATCACGGCCATATTCCCACGCACTGGTGGTGTTGAAGATATTGGCGAGTTTGTTCACCAGCGTCGATTTTCCGCTCGACTCACCGCCAAGGATCGCCACGGTGCGCACGAAAAACGGTTTCACCTCGGTGGGAATATACTCCCAGTAGCGAAACGGGTTCTCACGGATTTGCCCGCCGCTGATGCTCATGAATGTGCGCTTGGGATCGACCAGCACCGTTTCGATTCCCAGATGTTCCAGATACTGCGGCGCATCGGCTTCTTCAGAGGTGTAGATCCAGTTTGGCTGGATCCCTTTCTCCTGCATAAACGTTTTTATGCCGTTACTCCAGACATCCCAGCCGTGCGGATAGGGCTCCATGCCTTCTTCATTAAAGGCATGAATACGGATATTTTTCTGATATTTGAAGGTTTGCAGCAGCCAGCGAAGACGGTCAGAAACTGTGGGCTGCTGTGACATGGCGCTGTCTTCAAACAGGCTACGGTCGCGTGTTTCGTCATAGCCCATGATGATATGCAGCTCGTCAACCTGGCTACAGGCGCGCTGGATCAGATAAATATGCCCGGTATGCAGCGGATAAAACTTACCGAATACCACACCGATATTTTTCTGCTGACGGGGAAACTCAAGCCCGAGAAAACGGTGCAGCGCCTCCAGCTTTTGCGCGCTGGGGCTTTTGATTTTGGCATTCAGCAGTTGGCTTAAATATCCCTTGGTCATACCACTGGCATCCGCCACCTGTTGCAAGGTACAGCCCTTTTGCTTAATGGCGGTTTTGAGATAGTCGAACGATGACACAAGAGCCTCCTGCTGGAAAAGTCGCGTAACACTGCCTGATGGCGCTTCGCTTATCAGGCCTACAGGGTGAAACAAATAATTACCCTATGGATTTCTGGTGGCAGCCAACACACCTGCCGACAGAAAGACGACGGGTAATGAATTATAAGTCGTCAAACACGTTTAACGCATCCGCGAGCTTTTTAACGCCAAAAACCTGCATTCCTTCAGGCACCTTTTTCGGCACATTGGCGGCAGGGACAATCGCCCGACGGAAACCGTGCTTCGCCGCTTCAGAAATTCGCTCCTGGCCGCTGGGAACCGGGCGAATCTCCCCCGCCAACCCCACTTCGCCAAAGACCACGAGATCGTGCGGTAGCGGCCTGTCGCGCAGGCTGGAAACCATCGCCAGCAGTAACGCAAGATCGGCGCTGGTTTCGGTGACTTTGACGCCGCCAACCACGTTAACGAACACGTCCTGGTCAGACATTTGCAGGCCGCCGTGACGGTGCAACACCGCCAGCAAGATCGCCAAACGGTTTTGTTCCAACCCGACTGCTACGCGCCGAGGGTTCGCCATCATCGAGTGATCGACCAGCGCCTGGATCTCCACCAGCAGTGGACGCGTCCCTTCCCAGACCACCATCACCGAGCTGCCGGAGGTCACTTCATCGCCACGGCTTAAGAAAATAGCGGAAGGGTTGCTGACTTCGCGCAGGCCCTGTTCGGTCATGGCGAAGACGCCAAGCTCATTCACCGCACCAAAGCGGTTTTTATGGCTACGCAGGGTACGGAAACGAGAATCCGCATCGCCGTCAAGCAGCACCGAGCAGTCAATGCAGTGCTCCAGTACTTTTGGCCCAGCCAGAGAGCCATCTTTGGTGACGTGACCGACCATGACAATCGCCACGCCGCGCGTTTTAGCAAAGCGCGTCAGGTATGCGGCGGTTTCACGCACCTGCGCCACGCTGCCCGGCGAAGACTGAATATCCGCCATGTGCATCACCTGAATGGAGTCGATGACCATCAGCTTTGGCTGCTCTTCCTCTGCAATCAGGCAAATCTGCTCAATGCTGGTTTCTGACAGCATATTCAGATTTGCCGTCGGCAGACCGAGTCGATGGGCGCGCATCGCCACCTGTTGCAGCGATTCTTCCCCGGTGACGTACAGGGTCTTCATCTGCTCGGCAAGCTTGCACAGCGTTTGCAGCAGCAGGGTGGATTTCCCGGCGCCTGGATTACCGCCGATCAGAATGGCACTGCCGGGCACCACACCGCCGCCCAACACGCGGTCAAACTCTTTAAAACCGGTAGAAAAACGCGGCAGCTCTTCCAGACTGATATCCGCCAGCTTTTGCACCTTAGCGACGCCTGCATTACCGGCATAGCCGCTGAGGCGCTCGTTACGCGCCACCGTCGGTGACGCCGCAAGACGCACCTCGGTGATGCTGTTCCAGGCCTGACAGGCGCTACATTGCCCCTGCCAGCGCGGATAATCGGCCCCGCATTCATTACATACAAAGGCGCGTTTAGGAGCTTTTGCCACGTTTTACCTCGTTATTTCTGGTTCATGCTGCCGGAGAGAATGCAGAACACCCCCATCAGGTCAGCGTGACGGATAGTAATCTCCGTCTTTTCATTCACTTTCGGCTTAGCATGGTAGGCGATCCCCAGCCCTGCCGTTTTGATCATCGGCAGATCGTTAGCGCCGTCGCCAATCGCCACCGTTTGCGTCATTGGGATTTCATATTCCTGCGCCAGTCGGGTCAGGGTGGTGGCCTTGTACTGAGCATCGACGATATCGCCAATCACGTTGCCGGTAAATTTCCCGTCCATGATCTCCAGCTCGTTCGCCACAACCGCCGTCAGGCGCAGCTTTTCGCGCAGATATTCAGCAAAGAAGGTAAAGCCACCGGAGGCTATCGCGACTTTCCAGCCCAGCGTTTCCAGCTTCAGCACCAGTTGCGTTAAGCCGGGCATCAGCGGGAGATTTTCACGTACCTGCATCAAAATATTGGCATCCGCACCCTTAAGCGTGGCGACGCGGCTGCGCAAGCTAGCGGTAAAATCCAGCTCCCCGCGCATCGCGCGTTCCGTCACTTCTGCGACCATCTCGCCGGTTCCGGCCAGTTTGGCGATTTCATCAATGCACTCGATCTGGATCGCCGTCGAATCCATGTCCATCACCAGCAGGCCTGGCGTGCGCAAATGCGGGATTTTCCCCAGCGGGGCAACATCCAGTTTGGCATCATGCGCCAGTTTTGTTGCCCGCGGTGTTAACGATCCCGCGAGGCGAATCACCTGATAATCCTCGACGCACCAGGCCGCCACAATCACCATCGCCGCCCCCAGTTTGCTCTGGTATTGCGTTAAGCGTTGTTTATCCAGCCCACGACCATACAGCAGCCAGCCGCTACGGCCCGCGTGGTAATCCAGTGGCATCACTTCATCACCACTTAAAGAGAGAGGCAGACCTGGCCACAGAGAGACATCTTCAGGTAGATCGCACCAGGTAATGTTAGGCATTAAAGCTCCTGTAAAATCGTTCGGGTCGGAATCATCAGGGGAAAATAACGCATGAGGCTACCCTGTAACCAGCGCTTCTGGCAACATTAAGTCTCAAATTTTCAGCAGGTGGAATATGGCTCGCGCAAAACTGAAATTCCGACTTCATCGTGCAGTGATTGTATTGTCCTGCCTCGCGCTGCTCGTCGCCCTGATGCAGGGCGCGTCGTGGTTTAGTCAAAACCATCAACAGCAGCGAAATCCGCAGCTGGAAGAGCTGGCCCGCACGCTGGCCCGCCAGGTTGCATTAAACGTCGCGCCGCTGATGCGTACCGAAACGCCGGATGAAAAACGCATCGCTGTCGTGCTGCGCCAACTCACCGACGAGAGCCGTATTCTCGATGCGGGCGTCTATGATGAACAGGGCGATCTCATTACGCATGCCGGTGAGAGCGTGAATGTTCGCGACCGGCTGGCGCTGGACGGTAAAAAAGCCGGGGGCTATTTTAATCAGCAAATTGTCGAACCCATTCAGGGCAAAAATGGTCCGCTGGGCTACCTGCGCCTGACGCTGGATACCCACACCCTTGCCACCGAGGCCAAACAGGTGGATAACACCACCAACATTCTACGCCTGATGCTGCTCCTGTCACTGGCGATTGGCGTGGTATTAACCCGGACATTACTGCAAGGTAAGCGCACCCGCTGGCAACAATCGCCGTTCCTGCTGACCGCCAACAAACCGGTGCAGGAAGAAGACAGCGAGAAAAAAGAGTAATTTACCAGGAAGGAAATCAACCATGACCACATTACGCCTGCTTATCTCCGACTCTTACGATCCGTGGTTTAATCTGGCGGTTGAAGAGTGCATTTTTCGTCAAATGCCCGCCACGCAGCGCGTGCTGTTTTTATGGCGCAACGCCGATACGGTGGTCATAGGCCGGGCGCAAAACCCGTGGAAAGAGTGCAATACCCGACGCATGGAAGAGGATAACGTCCGGCTGGCTCGCCGTAGCAGCGGCGGCGGCGCGGTGTTTCACGATCTCGGTAATACCTGCTTTACCTTTATGGCAGGCAAACCGGAATACGACAAAACCATCTCCACCACTATCGTACTCAATGCCCTGAACGCACTGGGCGTCAACGCTGACGCCTCCGGGCGTAACGATCTGGTGGTCAAAACGGCCGAAGGCGATCGCAAAGTTTCAGGTTCGGCGTATCGAGAAACTAAAGATCGCGGGTTCCACCACGGTACGCTGTTGCTGAATGCCGACCTCAGTCGTCTGGCGAATTACCTCAACCCTGATCAGAAAAAGCTTCAGGCGAAGGGGATCACCTCCGTGCGTGGTCGGGTCGCGAATCTGGTTGAACTGCTGCCTGAGATCACTCATGAAAAAATCTGTGAAGCCGTGACCGACGCCTTTTTCCAACACTACGGCGAACGCGTAGCGGCTGAAATTATTTCCCCGGATAACACGCCGGATCTGCCCAACTTCGCCGAAACGTTTGCCCGCCAGAGCAGTTGGGAGTGGAACTTTGGTCAGGCCCCTGCCTTCTCTCATCTGCTGGATGAGCGTTTTACCTGGGGTGGCGTCGAGTTACATTTCGACGTGGAGAAAGGCCATATCACCCGCGCGCAGGTCTTTACCGACAGCCTCAATCCCGCGCCATTAGAAGCGTTGGCGGGCAGCTTGCAAGGGTGTCTGTATCGGGCGGACAGGCTGCAACAGGAGTGCGAGGCGTTGATTGGCGATTTCCCGCAACAGGAAAAAGAGCTACGAGAACTGTCGGCGTGGATAGCGAGCGCGGTACGTTAATAAAAAAGCCCGCTGGCGCTGTGCTTAGCGGGCCTACAAAACCGTAGGCCGGGTCAGGCGAAGCCGCCCCCCGGCACTAAAGAGATTACTCTTTATCGCCCAGCAGCACGGATTCCAGCGCGATTTTGATCATGTCGTTGAAGGTCGTCTGACGTTCAGCAGCAGTGGTCTGCTCGTGAGTACGGATATGGTCGGACACGGTGCAAATGGTCAGCGCTTTCGCACCAAACTCAGCCGCAACACCGTAGATACCCGCCGCTTCCATTTCCACGCCCAGCACGCCGTATTTTTCCATCACGTCGAACATTTCGCCGTCCGGCGAGTAGAACAGGTCAGCGGAGAACAGGTTGCCCACGCGCGCGTCTACGCCCAGCGCTTTGGCCGCATCAACAGCATTACGCACCATGTCGAAGTCAGCAATAGCGGCAAAGTCATGATCTTTAAAGCGGATACGGTTAACTTTGGAGTCGGTGCAAGCACCCATTCCAATCACCACGTCACGCAGTTTGACGTCCATACGTACAGCACCACAGGAGCCTACGCGGATGATTTTCTTCACGCCGAAATCGGTGATCAGTTCTTTGGTGTAGATGGAGCAGGATGGGATACCCATACCATGACCCATGACGGAGATCTTACGGCCTTTGTAAGTCCCGGTGAAACCTAACATGCCGCGAACGTTGTTCACTTCACGGACATCTTCGAGGAAAGTTTCAGCAATGTGCTTCGCACGCAGCGGGTCGCCAGGCATCAATACGACGTCAGCGAAATCACCCATTTCTGCATTAATATGTGGAGTTGCCATCTTTTATCCTTATTTCGTTGTTATTGCCTGATGGCGGCTACGCCTTATCAGGCCTACAAAACCGTAGGCCCGGTAAGCTTGCGCCACCGGGCAATTGCATTACAGCATGTTTTTACCGTAGTCCATCGGCGACGTGCCAAAGTAGCTCGCCAGCGTCTGACCGATATCCGCGAAGGTTTCGCGGTGACCCAGTGAACCCGGTTTGACTTTCGGGCCATAGATCAACACCGGAATGTGCTCACGAGTGTGGTCAGTGCCCGGCCAGCTTGGGTCACAGCCGTGGTCAGCGGTCAGGATCAGAATGTCATCTTCCCCCACCAGCTCCATCAGCTCAGGCAGGCGGCGGTCGAACAGCTCCAGGCCTGCGGCATAGCCGGCGATATCGCGACGATGGCCCCAGGAAGAGTCGAAGTCGACGAAGTTGGTGAAGACGATGGTCTCATCACCCGCTTCTTTCATCTCTTTGATGGTGGCGTCGAACAGCGCGTCCAGACCGGTCGCTTTCACTTTTTTAGTGATACCGCAGTTCGCGTAAATGTCAGCAATCTTACCTACAGAGACAACATGGCCTTTTTTCTCGTCGACCAGTTTCTGCAGAACGGTCGCCGCTGGCGGTTCTACGGCCAGATCGTGACGGTTACCGGTACGCTGGAAGTTACCGGCTTTATCACCAATAAACGGACGGGCGATCACGCGACCAATGTTGTAGCCGCCTTCGGTCAGTTCTTCACGGGCGATTTCGCACAGCTCGTAGAGTTTATCCAGACCGTAGGTCTCTTCGTGACAGGCAATCTGGAACACGGAGTCAGCGGAGGTATAGAAAATCGGCTTGCCGGTTTTCATATGTTCTTCGCCCAGTTGATCCAGAATGACCGTACCGGAAGAGTGGCAGTTGCCGAGGTAGCCCGGCAGGTTGGCCCGCTTAACCAGTTTGTCCAGCAGCTCCTGCGGGAAGCTGTTTTCATGATCGGAGAAGTAACCCCAGTCAAACAGCACCGGCACACCGGCGATTTCCCAGTGACCAGACGGCGTGTCTTTGCCGGAAGAGAGTTCATGCGCCCATGCGTAGGCACCGATCACTTCCGCATTACCGTCCATTCCGGCGGCAATTTTACCTGTAGAACCTTCGTGAGCTTTCACCAGGCCCAGACGGGTCAGGTTAGGCAAATTCAGCGGACCTTTGCGACCATTGTCAGCTTCGCCTTTCGCACAGGCTTCTGCAATATGCCCCATAGTATCGGCGCCAACGTCGCCAAAGCGGTCAGCGTCTTCAGTCGCACCTATACCAAAGGAGTCCAGCACCATAATAAATGCACGTTTCATATTATTCTCCGTACCTTTTGCGCCGCAAAAAAGCGATCAGATCAGTATACAGTTATTCGGTTATACGACGATAGACTGTCGGTGTAATTTCTGGCGCTTTGTCGTCAAGACTGATTGCCGCTTTGACCGCTTTCGCCGCTTCCTGCCAGCTGGCTTCATCTTTGGCATGGATCACCGCCAGCGGACGCTGCCCGTCTACGCTGTCGCCCAGACGCGCCATGTCGCTAAAGCCGACGCTGTAATCAATGGTGTCCGATGCCTGACGACGACCGCCGCCCATGGAAACTACCGCCATCCCCAGCGCACGGGTATCCATTGCGCTAACAAAACCTTCGGTATCAGCATATACCGCTTTGCTGAGCATTGCCGTCGGCAGATACTTCGCATAATTTTCCACGAAGTCGGTCGGACCTTTTTGCGCCGCGACCATGCGACCAAAAATTTCCGCCGCTTTACCGTTATCCAATACCGCCTGCAGCTTGGCGCGGGCTTCGGCATCGTCTTTCGCCAGTTTGCCGGAGATCAGCATTTCCACACTCAGCGCCATGGTGACGTCTAACAAACGTGGATTGCGGTATTCACCGGTCAGGAACTGCACGGCTTCGCGGACTTCTACTGCGTTACCGGCGCTGGAAGCCAGCACCTGGTTCATATCGGTTAACAGTGCGGTGGTACGCACGCCTGCCCCGTTCGCCACACCGACAATTGCTTCAGCAAGGGCTTCTGAAAGTTCGTAGGTTGGCATAAAGGCGCCGCTACCAACTTTCACGTCCATGACCAGCGCATCCAGCCCTTCCGCCAGCTTTTTCGCCAGGATCGAACCGGTGATCAGCGGAATGGAATCCACCGTCGCGGTAATGTCGCGGGTGGCATAAAAACGTTTATCCGCCGGTGCGAGCGAGCTGGTTTGCCCAATAATCGCCACACCCACGTCTTTAATAATTTCACGGAAACGCGCGTCATCCGGGAAGATGTCAAATCCCGGGATCGCTTCCAGTTTATCCAGCGTACCGCCGGTATGACCCAGACCCCGCCCGGAAATCATCGGAATATAGCCGCCGCATGCTGCGACCATTGGACCTAACATCAGTGACGTTACATCACCCACGCCGCCGGTAGAGTGCTTATCCACAATCGGGCCGTTCAGCTGCAGACTCTTCCAGTCCAGCACGGTTCCTGAATCACGCATTGCCATGGTCAGCGAAACACGCTCAGGCATTGTCATATCGTGGAAGAAAATGGTCATCGCCAGGGCGGCGATTTGCCCTTCAGAGATGGTGTTGTCGCGGATACCGTTAATAAAGAAACGAATTTCTTCATCACTCAGCGCATGACCATCACGTTTTTTACGAATAATTTCTTGTGCGAGAAACAAGGGAACCTCCCGATTATGGGCCGGGTAAGCAATGCGCCACCCGGCAAGTCGTATTCATGCCGGATGGCGGCTTGCGCCTTATCCGGCCTACGATGGGCAATAAAAACTTAGTAGCTGCTTGCGCTCTTACCGTCGCCGTGACCCAGCGCCTTCAGCAAGCTTGCCAGCAGGCTAGATGCGCCAAAGCGATAGTGACGGGAATCCGCCCAGTCTGCGCCAAACAGTTCATCAGCAATGGCGAGGAATTGCTGCGCGTCTTCCGCAGTACGCACGCCGCCAGCCGGTTTGAAACCAACGGTTTTCGAAACGCCCATATCGCGGATCACTTCCATCATGATGCGTGCGCTTTCCGGCGTCGCATTAACCGGGACTTTACCGGTAGAGGTCTTGATGAAATCAGCCCCTGCTTTGATGGAGATTTCAGATGCTTTGCGAATCAACGCTTCTTCTTTCAGTTCACCGGTTTCGATGATCACTTTCAGCAGCACGTTTGCCGCTGCACACGCCTCTTTACAGGCTTTCACCAGGTCAAAACCGACCTGCTCATTACCAGCGATCAGCGCACGATACGGGAATACCACATCAACTTCGTCTGCGCCGTAGGCAATCGCTGCACGGGTTTCTGCCAGCGCAATATCGATGTCATCGTTGCCGTGCGGGAAGTTGGTTACCGTTGCAATACGGATATCCGGCGTGCCCTGCTCGTTCAGCGTTTTACGCGCAATAGGGATGAAACGCGGATAGATACAGATTGCCGCCGTGTTACCCACTGGGGTTTTTGCCTGATGACACAGCGCGATCACTTTTTCGTTGGTGTCGTCATCATTCAGGGTGGTCAGGTCCATCAGTTTCAGGGCACGCAGGCTGCTTGCTGTTAAATCGGTCATAACATTCTCCAACGGCATCGCCGTATAAAATTTCACCTTGCGAGTTTGTTAGTATTCTAACATCCGCTCGCTATTACACTTCGATATACATCACAGTTAATGAAAACCACATACAGATTTGCATTACTCTAATGAGATCTACTTCAAATAATCGAGCTTTACTGGCGAGAAGCGATGACATCAGGCGCATCCGGATCAAAGGTTGAGGATCGGTTGCTTCCTACAATGTTGCTTAACCTTCGGCACATAAAGGAATCGACGATGCCCACTTCAAGCGAACTCGCGCTGCAACAGCGCTGCCAACAAATCGTGACCAGTCCGGTGCTCAGCCCTGAGCAGAAACGCCACTTTCTGGCGCTGGAGGCAGAAAACGCACTGCCTTATCCGCAGTTGCCTGCTGAAGCACGCCAAGCGTTGGATGACAGGGTTATCTGCGATATGTACGAAGGTCATGCCCCGTTCAAACCACGTTATGTTTTGCCCAATTATGCGCATTTTCTGGCCAACGGTTCAGCCTGGCTGGAGCTGGAAGGTGCACAGGATCTTGATGACGCTTTATCCTTGCTCACCATTCTGTACCACCATGTTCCGTCAGTGACGTCGATACCGGTGTACCTTGGTCAGCTCGATGCCCTGCTGCAACCGTATGTTAGAATTCTAACACAAGAAGAGATCGATATTCGAATAAAACGTTTCTGGCGGTATCTCGACAGAACCCTGCCAGACGCCTTTATGCATGCCAATATTGGCCCGGCCGATACGCCGATCACCCGCGCCATTTTACGTGCAGATGCAGAGCTAAAGCAGGTCTCGCCTAATCTTACCTTTATTTATGATCCACAAATCACACCTGACGACCTGCTGCTGAACGTGGCACAAAATATTTGCGAATGCAGTAAACCGCATATTTCCAACGGTCCTGAAAATGATAAAATTTTCACAAAAGGCCATTATGGCGTCGTCAGTTGTTACAACTCGCTGCCGCTGGCGGGCGGCGGAAGTACACTGGTTAGGCTGAATCTGAAAGCCATCGCAGAGCGCAGCACGTCTGTCGATGACTTCTTTACGCACACCCTACCGCACTATTGCCAGCAGCAAATTGCCATCATTGATTCACGGTGTGAATTTCTCTATGAGAAATCACATTTCTTTGAGAATAGCTTCCTGGTGCAGGAAGGGTTGATTGATCCCGAACGTTTTGTGCCGATGTTTGGTATGTACGGCCTGGCGGAGGCGGTAAACCTGCTGTGTGAGAAGGCCGGGCTGAACGCACGCTACGGCAAAGATGAGAGCGCTAATGAGATGGGCTATCGGATCAGCGCCCAGCTTGCCGACTTTGTGGCCAACACACCGGTGAAATACGGCTGGCAGCAGCGGGCGATGCTGCATGCGCAGTCGGGGATCAGTTCAGACATTGGCACCACGCCGGGCGCGCGTCTGCCGTATGGCGACGAGCCGGATCCTATTACTCATCTGCAAACCGTGGCCCCGCATCACGCGTATTATCACGCCGGGATCAGCGACATCCTCACGCTGGATGAAACCATCAAGCGTAACCCACAGGCGCTGGTACAGCTTTGCCTGGGCGCGTTTAAAGCCGGAATGCGTGAATTTACCGCCAACGTCAGCGGTAACGATCTGGTCCGCGTCACCGGTTATATGGTGCGACTGTCGGATCTGGAAAAATACCGTGCCGAAGGCTCACGCACCAACACCACCTGGCTGGGCGAAGAGGCCGCTCGCAATACTCGCATTCTGGAACGTCAACCTCGCGTGATGAGTCATGAACAGCAGATGCGCTTCAGTAAGTAGGCTGATCCCTTTCTCCTGCGTCGACGGGCCGGGCAGTCGCCTGGCCCTGTTCCTGCAAGGGTGCAATCTGCGCTGTAAAAATTGCCACAATCCGTGGACGATGGGGCGATGCAACGATTGCGGGGAGTGCGTACTGCATTGTCCACATGACGCCTTAAGTCTGAGTGCGGGAAAAGTGTGGTGGCAGTCCGATGTTTGCCAGCAGTGCGACACCTGCCTACAAATGTGCCCGCAGCAGGCCACGCCAATGACGCAGACGATGAGCGTCGATGAGGTGCTGCGTCACATTCGTAAGGCATCGTTGTTTATTGAAGGGATAACCGTGAGCGGCGGTGAGGCGACAACGCAGCTTCCTTTCGTGATTGCGCTGTTCTCAGCGATCAAAGCCGATCCGCACCTGCAACACCTGACCTGCATGGTGGACAGCAACGGCATGCTGCGTGAAACCGGCTGGGAGAAGCTGCTGCCGGTTTGCGATGGTGTCATGCTGGATTTAAAAGCCTGGGACAGCGCATGTCATTTACAGCTCACCGGGCGCGATAACGCGGCAATCAAGCGCAGTATTCGCTTTCTGGCCGAGCGGGGAAAACTGGCGGAGCTTCGCCTGCTGGTCATTCCCGGACACGTTGATTACCTGCAGCACGTTGATGCGCTGGCCGCGTTTATTCACCGCCTGGGCAACATTCCCGTGCGGCTTAACGCGTTTCATGCGCATGGCGTGTATGGTGAAGCCAAAGCCTGGCCGAGCGCGACGCCAGAGGACGTGGAAGAATTGGCAAAGGAATTACGGGCACGCGAGGTTGATAACCTGATTTTCCCGGCGTTATATCTGTGACTTGCCGGATGCGACGCCAAAGCGTCTTATCCGGCCTACAAGCGGCGTCGCCCGCAGTCAAACATTAAACAACGTCGTCGTATTGCGATACAACGCCTCGGCGATGACCTCTGCGGGCTCCGGGCGCAGCTCACATAATACTTCAAACACCCTAGTGACCTGCTCCGGGCGATTGGGCTGACCCTGAAAGCCGTTGAGCGGCATATCCGGCGCATCGGTTTCCAGCAGCAAGGATCCCAGCGGCAGCCGCGCCATCACCTCGCGCGTTTTGCTGGCACGGGGATAGGTAATGGTTCCGCCCACGCCAATTTTATATCCCAGCTGCACAAAGCGTTCCGCCTGCTGCAAGCTCCCGGCAAAGCCATGCACTACGCCGGTACGCGGTAGCGCATGGCGCTTAAGGTGCATCGCCAGTTTGTCATGAGTACGTCGTGAATGCAGGATCACCGGCAGTTCGTAGCGCTTCGCCAGTTGAAGCTGCGCGTCCAGCATCCTTTCCTGCTTGTCGAACTGCGGATCATCACGATACAAATCCAGTCCTATCTCCCCTACCGCCACCACCTTCTGTACACGCTTTTCCAGCGCCTGTTGCAACTGGTCCAGGGCATCATCGTCATGGTGTTCAATCACAATCGGATGTAAACCCAGAGCTGCAAATAGCGGGGGGTAGGTTTGCGCCAACGCCAGCACGCGGGAAAAGTTCGCCGCCTCGGTCGCCGGCACAATAATGCGGCTCACACCGGCTTCAATTGCCCGCTGAATGCTTGCAGGTTCGTCGCCGGTGAACGGCGGAAAATCAAAATGACAATGCGTATCGATAAACCGATAGCTCACGCCAGATCCTCATGGCTAAACGTCGTGTCGTTGGCCTGAGGTGCATCGGCCACCACCGGTATAAGGGCATCGTTGGCAACCGGTGCCGGAGGGACCACCACCGGTCCAGGCACCATAATCTTCGGCGTCTGGCGGGGCAACGGTGTGTTTTTCGCCAACAGTTTACCGACGGTCGCCAAAAAGTAACGTCCGCACAGGCGTCCGGTTTTATAGTCTTCCCGCAGGGCCGGAATTCGGCTTCCCAGCGCCATACTGTGGAGCGGCTTGGGCGGATAGATCTCAAAGAGACGCAGCTTACCCGGGGGTTTTTCAATAAAACTCTGAATGGCGCGGTAGCTGGCCTCATGATGCTGCACCAGATTGACCAGCGGTTGCAGGCTGCTTTCCCCCAGCCAACGTTCCATGCGTTTGAACCACTGCGGGGTGTAGTACATTTGCGAGGGCACGGTGCGGATCACCACCAGCGTTTTCGCCCCCTGCTTTACCGCCTGCTGAACGGGGATGGCGTCACTGACCCCACCATCCAGATAGTTCACGCCGTCCAGCGCTACCCCGCTACGATAAAATCCAGGAATGGCGCTGGACGCACGCAGAAGGTCGAGCCAGTTTTGTCGGTTCGGCGAAAAATAACCCGGCGTGTAGTCATCTCCGCGACAGGCGCACATGTAAAACGCTTTTCCCGCGGCAAATAACTGTTCGGCATGGTCTATCGCCAGCGGCATCTGCGCGGCGGTGGCCTCTACCAGCCAGTCGAGATCGATGAGATTTCCCCCGCGCACAAACCGCACCGGGTCAAAGAATTCACGTCGGGTGGTGTAGCGCATAATCACTTTGCGCCCGTAACCTGGCTGGTTACAGAGATAGGCCGACAGGTTTTGCGCACCAGCGGACGTCCCGTAGAAGAGATCAAAAGGATTAAACTGCGCGCGCATAAACTCGTCCAGCACGCCCGCGGTAAAAATGCCTCTTTGCCCTCCGCCCTCGCACACCAGCGCCATGCTGCCGGGTTGAAACGGACGTAACGATAACGGCGCAATATTACCGAGCGTGACGGGTATTCTCTGCCCCACCTCTGCCTTCCTGTTTTTTTTATGATAGAGCGACAAAGTAACGCAAATTACGTATCACTAAAACCGTAAAAGCCAGTCCGCTGGACTGGCTGAGTAGCAATTTTTCTTTACGGTTTACCAACTAGGGTCGTTTACGCCCGGTAAACAGGCTGACCAGGAACAAGATAATCCCCACCACGAAGACAATTTTCGCTGCACCTGCAGCGGTACCCGCCAGTCCACCAAAGCCCAGAGCGGCGGCAATTAACGCGATAACCAGAAATATGATGCCCCAACGAAACATACGCTTCTCCTTTACCATAGTTAATGTCAACCGCTTGATATGGGCGCTCAGGCCGCCCATTGCGATATTTTAGTGTGGTGCACAACGCGCCTTCCGACAAATATCAGGTTGGCGAATTAAGTCGAATTACTGAGTTTTGAGGTCGTTTTTAACGCTTTTCACGCCATCAACGGCTTTGGCGATACTCTCAGCGCGCTCGATTTGCGCCTGTGAGTCAACGGTGCCTGAAAGCTGAACCACGCCATCGGTGGTCTCCACTTTCACTTTGCGAGAAGGAACGATGTCATCAGCCAGCAATTTGGCTTTGACTTCACTGGTGGTTGCCGTATCGCCCGCATAGCCTTTTACAGAAGTGCTTTTGCTGTCACGCACGTGCAGTTTGTCGCTCACGGAGGTAACTCCCTCAACGCCTTTCGCCACTTTTACCGCTTCTTCTGCCTGCGCCTGGCTTTCAACAAATCCGCTTAACGTGACCACTTTCTGGTCTGTTTTAACCGAGATATCGGTGCTCTTAATGCTTTCGTGATCGACCAGCGCGGCTTTCACTTTTGCGGTAATGGAGCTGTCATCCATGAAATCGCCGACTTTATTCATCGAGCTATCAACTTTCTGCCCTGCGCTTTCAAGACCGGATTGCCCTTTATCGGTGGTCGCGTTTTCTGCAAATGCAGACCCCGTGGCAAAAGCAGACGTCAGCATCACAGCCAGCAGCGTTTTTGAGATCTTCAGTTTTGTCATTGTCATCGATTTAATCCTTTTTTTGCTCATATCGATGCTCTGCCGCTTATCGGGCTGAGCCAGCAACTAATCTCGTAATCAAAATAAATATCAGCTAAAACAACTAAGATGAGAAAGTAACGTAGAATTTAAAGCCGATATTTATGTCATCACATTGTTAAATATAGATCACAATTTTGATACCGCAGGCAAATACGGTCAAAAAATAGGCAAAATGAGGAAAAAGTGCGGGATTTAAGAACATTCCGTAAGGGATTAATAAGGCAGGGAAAGTCGCAGGGCACGGCATAAGCCGCACCCTGGAAGGTCGATTAGTGTTCGCGAGTTTTACGGAACGTCACGTCCGGATAACGTTCCTGGGTGAGGTTCAGGTTAACCATGGTCGGGGCGATATAGGTCAGGTTATCGCCGCCATCCAGCGCCAGCTGAATTTCGTTTTTACGCTTAAACTCTTCGAATTTCTTCACGTCTGAGCATTCTACCCAGCGCGCGGTCGCCACGTTGACCGATTCGTAGATCGCTTCAACGTTGTATTCGCTTTTCAGGCGGGAAACGACGACGTCAAACTGCAGCACACCAACGGCACCGACGATCAGGTCGTTGTTGGCAATTGGACGGAAGACCTGCACCGCACCTTCTTCAGACAGCTGTACCAGCCCTTTCAGCAGCTGTTTTTGCTTCAACGGATCTTTCAGGCGAATACGACGGAACAGTTCTGGCGCGAAGTTCGGAATACCGGTGAACTTCATCATCTCACCCTGGGTAAAGGTGTCGCCAATCTGAATGGTGCCGTGGTTGTGCAGACCGAGGATATCGCCCGGGTAGGCTTCTTCCACGTGAGAGCGGTCACCCGCCATAAAGGTCAGCGCATCAGAGATCACTACGTCTTTACCAATGCGCACCTGACGCATTTTCATGCCTTTCTCGTACTTGCCGGAAACCACACGCATGAACGCCACGCGGTCGCGGTGTTTCGGGTCCATATTGGCCTGAATTTTAAACACAAAACCGGTGAATTTCTCTTCAGATGCCTCAACGATGCGGGTGTCGGTTTTGCGCGGCATAGGCGCAGGCGCCCACTCCACCAAACCGTCAAGCATATGGTCAACGCCGAAGTTACCTAACGCGGTTCCGAAGAACACCGGAGTGATTTCACCGGCGAGGAACAATTCCTGGTCGAACTCGTTAGACGCGCCCTGCACCAGTTCCAGCTCGTCGCGCAGCTGCTGCGCCAGGTCTTCACCGACGGCGGCATCCAGCTCCGGATTATTCAGGCCTTTAACAATACGGACTTCCTGAATAGTGTGACCTTTACCGGTCTGGTACAGATAAGTTTCGTCTTTATACAGGTGGTAAACACCTTTGAACAATTTACCGCAGCCAATCGGCCAGGTAATTGGCGCGCAGCCAATTTTCAGTTCGTTTTCGACTTCATCCAGCAGCTCCATCGGATCGCGGATATCACGGTCGAGTTTGTTCATGAACGTCAGGATCGGCGTATCGCGCAGACGCGTTACTTCCATCAGCTTACGGGTACGGTCTTCTACACCTTTCGCGGCGTCGATAACCATCAGGCAGCAGTCCACCGCCGTCAGCGTACGGTAGGTATCTTCCGAGAAGTCTTCGTGCCCTGGGGTATCCAGCAGGTTTACCAGGCAGTCATGATACGGAAATTGCATCACAGAGGTGGTAATAGAGATACCACGCTGCTTTTCCATCTCCATCCAGTCTGATTTCGCGTGCTGGTTAGAGCCGCGGCCTTTAACGGTACCGGCGGTCTGGATTGCCTGTCCGAATAACAGCACCTTTTCGGTGATCGTCGTTTTACCGGCATCCGGGTGAGAAATAATGGCAAAGGTGCGGCGTTTGGCCACCTCTTGCAAATAAGGAGACAACGTCATAGTTCAATCTTCTTGAGTAAGCGCGGCTCTACGTCACGCATGTTGAATACGAAAAATTGCGGCTATTTTACCCATCAATGGGGGGGAGGCAATCAGTGTTTACACAGGAGTTGTTCCAGTTCGCTTAATGAAGCCACGGTCCAGGTCGGTTGAATGCCCGCCGGCTGTTCGCGTTGGTGCGCATTTAGCCAGCAGGTTGATAGCCCGGAATTGATGCCACCCAGAATATCGGACTCCGCCGTGTCACCCACCATCAGCACGCGGGAGCGTTCGGGATTGCCCGCCTGCTCCAGCGCATAATCAAAAATACGCGGGTCGGGTTTTGCTACACCAACCTGCTCAGAAATAACCATCAGGTCAAAGTAATCGCGCAGACCGGTGCGCTCAAGACGGATTTGCTGCAACGCGGTAAACCCGTTGGTAATAATACCGATTTTCGTTTTGCCACGAATCGTATTCAGCAGCGACACCGCACCTGGCAACGGAGAGCAGATTTCTGCCATCGCATTAATAAACGCATCATTGAGCGACCCAGGCGGCACGTTCAGACGCTCAGCCCAGCTCAGGAAACGGGCATGCTGCAGTTGTAATGAGGTGATCGCACCGTTTTGATAATCCACCCACAGCGGTTTATTCACGGCCTGGTAGTCCTGAAAATCCTCAGCGGTAAAGGTAATGCTGTAGTCAAGAAACATCCGCTGTAGGCCGGTAAACGCGTCAAATGTGAACAGCGTTTCGTCGGCATCAAAGAAAATCCAGTCCCACTTCTTCATCATTACACCTTGTCTTACATACTGATTGGCAATGCCATAATAATGGCGTCTTCGTGGCCGTCGGCTGTCGGGTAGTAATTGCGGCGGATCGTCGCCTCGTTAAAGCCCAGGCTTTCGTACAGCGCAATCGCCGCAGCGTTCGAGGCGCGCACTTCTAACCACAGCGTCAGAATGCCGCGTTTTTCCAGCTCGTCGATCAGGTACTCCAGTAGCTCACGTCCCAGTCCCCGTCGCTGAAAATCAGGATCGACGGCAATGTTGAACAGCGTGGCTTCATCCAGCACGACCTGCGTTATCGCAAAGGCGGCCATCGTTCCATCAACGGTTAACTGATAGTTGAGATAGCGATCGCCCTGGTTGCTGGCAAATGTTTTTTCGCTCCATGGAAAAGCATGGGCGCGTTTTTCAATCTGAAATGCTGCGGGTAAATCAGTCGGATTGAGGGAAGAAATCGTGTTCATATGCGCAGATTTGTTGCCATAAGGCGGCGCGTGCCGCTGGGTTTTCCCGTAATTCATTAAACGCAGGACTGGTGACCTGAGCGCCATCCAGTTGCAGAGGCTCTTCGGTTCCCAGCCGCCAGCTATTACAGCGACTGCCTTGCGGCAGCATGGCGACACGGTCTGGCGTCAGTTGTAAAACCTGATCCGCACTGACGGTCAATGCGCGTAAAATATCGTTCATCAACGGTTCGGTTAATGCGGGTAGCTCCGCCGCGACCATCACCAGACGGACGTGCGCAGGAATGGAAATCGCAATCTCCCCTTGCAGTGCGCCAGGACGGCGCAGCGACCACTGCGTAATGCCCAGTTGCTGTAACTGCCAGTCTCGTCGGGATGTCATAGCGAAACACTCCTGTCTATCAGGGGCGCAAATATAGCAAATCTGTCGAATCTACGCCAACAAACAACGATACACGACATCCCGCAGGCCGCCTTGATTCAGCTTGACTGATTTTGTGTATATAATCGCAACCTGTATAAATTGAGGAGCATTCCATGTCTGCTTTTACCCCGGCAAGTGAAGTCTTGCTGCGCCACAGTGATGATTTCGAACAAAGCCGTATTCTGTTTGCCGGTGATTTGCAGGATGACCTGCCTGCCCACTTCGAAAGTGCCGCCAACCGCGCGCATACCCAACAACTCCACCACTGGCAGGTGTTAAACCGCCAGATGGGCGATAACGTACGCTTTAGCCTCGTAGCCCAGGCCGAAGACGTTGCGGACAGCGATACGCTGATCTATTACTGGCCGAAGAATAAGCCGGAAGCCCAGTTCCAACTGATGAACATTCTGTCGCTGCTGCCAGTCGGCACCGATATTTTTGTCGTTGGCGAGAACCGCAGCGGTGTACGCAGCGCGGAGCAGATGCTGGCCGAATTCGCGCCACTGAATAAAATCGACAGCGCACGCCGCTGTGGTCTCTATCACGGTCGCCTGGAAAAACAGCCGGTCTTTGATGCCGAAAAATACTGGGACGAGTACAGCGTCGACAACCTGACCATCAAAACGCTGCCGGGCGTGTTCAGCCGTGACGGCCTGGATGTCGGCAGCCAACTGCTGCTCTCAACCCTGACGCCGCACACCAAAGGTAAAGTGCTGGATGTCGGTTGCGGGGCGGGTGTTCTCTCCGTAGCCTTAGCCAGTCATTCACCGAAAGTGCGACTGACCCTGTGTGATGTCAGTGCATCCGCGGTTGAAGCCAGCCGAGCTACGCTTGCGGCAAACGGAATTGAAGGCGATGTCTTCGCCAGCAACGTTTTTTCTGACGTGACCGGTCGCTTTGACATGATCATCTCCAACCCGCCGTTCCACGACGGGATGCAAACCAGCCTCGATGCCGCACAAACCCTGATTCGCGGCGCAGTGCGTCATCTGAACAGCGGCGGTGAACTGCGTATTGTGGCCAACGCCTTCCTGCCGTACCCGAAAATTCTGGATGAGATGTTTGGCTTCCATGAAGTCATCGCCCAGACCGGTCGTTTTAAGGTGTATCGCACGGTAATGACCCGCCAGGCAAAGAAAGCCTAACGGAAATCACTCACGGCCATGTACGTGGCCGTTTTTGCGCCAATCAACCCAGACCGCGCAATTAGCTATTGACGAAAAGTTGAAAACCACTAGAATGCGCCTCCGTGGTAACGATACTTTTTGAGTGTCGATGGTATGCGAAGGTGGCGGAATTGGTAGACGCGCTAGCTTCAGGTGTTAGTGTCCTTTCGGACGTGGGGGTTCAAGTCCCCCCCCTCGCACCATAATCCACGTTTGATATTGCTCGCACTGG
>NZ_SZXN01000012.1:0-25231 GCF_005281195.1 Citrobacter sp. wls613 | reverse complement strand
GATGTGGGGGTTCGAGTCCCCCCCCTCGCACCAACGAGGCGATATCAAAAAAAAGTAAGATGACTGTGCGAAGGTGGCGGAATTGGTAGACGCGCTAGCTTCAGGTGTTAGTGTCCTTAGGATGTGGGGGTTCGAGTCCCCCCCCTCGCACCAATTATCTTATTTTCCTCTCGATTATCTTCCTTGCTTTGTTCATCCCTGATTCCAGTTCATCATCATCAGAACCACACCGGCGATCACTGCTGCGCATGAAGGCAGTAAAACATAATGCCGTAAACGCTTGTGGTACAGCATCAGTGAAGTTAACAGTAATCCTAATACAATCATCGCTTTCCATGCGTGAACTGACAGGTCAGTAAAAGCCAGACCCGCAATGAATATCCCCGGCAGCAGCACACCCCATCCACTGCCCAGCGCACGTTGCAACATGGTTTCACCTATGACATTGATAATGATAACCAATATCATATGATATATTTTCTCATTTGTCAGCGGGGAGGTACTATCAATTATATGAGTTTTACTTAACGATTGATGACATGAATAATTTAAGGTGATAAATTGCTCGCCGGTTAGCTTTTCAACTAAAAACAATAAAGACCCCGGCTAATGATACCTCGTTCGTTATTTGTTTTATTTACCAACACACCTTCGTATATAGCAGATAAATAACAACATTTACCTATGACAGTACAATCCTGGCGAACGCTACGCACCAAAAAATATCAACTCTCTTTACGACTGTTTCTGCTGCTCAACGCAGTCTCCGCACTGTTTACACTCTTTTTTCCACTTTTTGCCGTTAAAGCGTTATCAGAACCGGCGTTGACGATACTCGTGATGAGTACACTGTTGCTGGCATGGCATGGGAAATATGCGGATAAACGAATTAATCTTCCTTTTATTTCACTCGCTTTTGGCTTGTTGTGGGCATTACATATTTCCTTGAAATATAACGCACTAGGTCATAATGATTATTCTTTTCTATTGATAGCGCTGCTCAGCGTACTGTTTATTGGATCAATTGCTTTTGCCAATAATATCATCGCCTTTACCTTCCATTCACTCCCCTCCGTTGCCGTCTGCTTGTGGCTGAACGGCAGCGAACATGGACTGCGCGTGATCTATTTTATGGCGCTGCCGATGGCCGGGATCGCCATTCAGCACGTGATACAAAAGCGCTATGACGGTTTTGCTCAGCAACTGATGTACAAGCTACTGGAAGAACGGGAAACGCTAAACGGTCTCAGTATGCTCGACCCGTTAACCGGGTTGTATAATCGCCGGGGACTGCAACACCGACTCGATACGCTGCTGGCCCTGAGCAACGCGAAGCATTACGTGCTGCTGCTGGATATCGACCATTTCAAAGCCTATAACGACCATTACGGGCATATGATGGGTGACCAGGCGCTGATCCGTGTTTCCGCCGCCATTCGGGATTCCGTACGCTCACGAGATGTGGTGGCACGCTTTGGCGGCGAGGAATTTATGGTTTTACTGACAGCAGTCGATCCGCAGCAGGCACAGGCCGCCGCCGAGCGTATTCGCCAGAAAGTCTACGATCTTAAAATTCCCCACATGTTTAACGAAAACGTGGCCACCAACGTGACCGTCAGCATCGGCATTGCGCCGTTGGTGGATCAGGATATTGATGCCGCAATAAGCAAAGCGGATAAAGCCCTTTACGAAGCCAAAAATCAGGGACGCAATAACACGCTAGTCAGCGATGAACTGCGGATAAACTAACCCCTGCCTACGCTATCCGTGCGCTGCCTCCCGACACCACGACAAAGATCTTGCCATCGCCAGCCCTCGCCTATAGGATTAGCAATCATTATCATTTAGATTAACATCCTTATATAGCTATGGCTTATCGTTCCGCACCGATCGTTGAAATCGTTGAAGATGTCATCTGGCGCAGCCACCTCCCTACGGAGATGCCGTCGCTGGCCGATTCAGTGCGTGCAACCATTGCTCAAACCCGTGAGCACCTACTGGACTTCATTCGTCTTGATGAAACACCGCCACAAGGTGCCATGACGCTGCATGAATGGGCCCAACCCGCCACGCTGCATTCACTCCTGGCAGTTTATTCCGATCATATCTATCGCAATCAGCCCACGTTAACTCGTGAAAACAAACCGCTGATTTCACTCTGGGCACAGTGGTATATCGGCCTGATGATGCCCCCGCTGATGGTGGCGCTGCTGACGCAAAAAGACGCCATTGATGTTGCACCCGAACATATGCACGTCGAGTTTCACGAAACGGGTCGTGCAGCCTGCTTCTGGATAGACGTTCACCCCGACAGGCAGACCACCGCCCGCTCACCACAACAGCGGATGGAAACACTGATTCTTTCTGCACTGACGCCGGTTGTCCGGGCGCTGGAAGCAACGGGAGAGATTAACGGCAAGCTTATCTGGAGCAATACCGGATACTTAATTCACTGGTATTTGACAGAGATGAAGCCGCTGCTGGGTGATGAACTACTGGCAGCGTTGCGCCAGGCCTGCTTCTTTGAGAAACAACTCACCTGTGGCGAGGATAATCCACTCTGGCGCACCGTGGTGCCACGTGACGGGCTGTTAGTCCGCAGAACCTGCTGCCAGCGCTACCGTCTGCCAGACGTCCAGCAATGCGGCGACTGTACGCTGAAATAAGCGAGAATCCTCCCCCTCACCGCTCGTCTTAAACGTCCTGCTGATGTTGCTTTGTTGTAACAATAAAATATTTACAGCCACGCTTCCCCTGTGACAAATTACGCCATGCGGTTTTCTGCCGTGCAGAACTGCGCGTACGCTATCGGGAGAGAAGAATGAGTTTGCAATCAGTACGGCAATTTTTGGCGGAACATGCCCCGGATATTGAAATCATTGAACTGGACCAGAGCACGGCCACCGTCGATCTGGCAGCGAAAGCCCACAATGTCGAACCCGGACAGATCGCTAAAACGCTTTCTCTAAAGGTAAAAAATGACATTATCCTGGTCGTCGCCAAAGGCGATGCCCGTCTGGATAATAAGAAGCTAAAAGGTACGTTTGGCGCGAAAGCCCGCATGCTGAGTAGTGATGAAGTGGTCAACGCAACGGGACATCCGGTTGGTGGCGTCTGCCCTTTTGGACTGGAGACCCCCATTTCAGTCTACTGTGATATCTCCCTGAAGCATTACGCTGAAGTCCTACCCGCAGCTGGAGCCACGCACAGCGCATTGCGTATCACGCCAGACAGAATGGCTGAACTGACTTCTGCTACCTGGGTTGATGTCTGTCAGTAACGAATACCCACCCTGGTGCCGGAGAGTGAATCCGGCACACGCGTAATCGCCCCGTTACGAAACCGCATGGAGAAAAGGCGCTGGCTCCCCGGCACGCAGGTACAGCAGAATATCAGCGGCATCCAGGAGTCCGGCGTCAGAATTCACACCCAGTTTAGACATCACGTTAAATTTATGCGCCCGAATGGTTTTAATGTTCCGTTCAAGCTGAATGGCGATCTGCGGCATCGAGTATCCATTCGACATAAAACGCAGTATTTCGCGCTCAGTAGGGCTTAACATACGGTTTTGGTTAACAAACCAGTGATTTTTTGTCCCTTCAATTCCCCGTTTGGCGCAATTCAAGGCCGCGAGTAGCCCTTCCTGTAATACATCCAATGATGATGCTTTGCTGATGACCCCATCCAGCGGCAGCGGGGAAAGCGAGCTAATTAATCGCACTTCCGCATCATCATCAGCGATCACCACGCGCCGGATACGCGGGTAATTGACCGCCAGTTCCGTCAGGTAGACCAGCCCTGCGCGGCGATCCGCTCTTAACGCTGAAAGTGAAAAAATGACCGCAGAAAAAGACGTTTTTAACATTTCCTGGCTAAAGGTCGGCTGATTAGAAAACTGATAAAGATGGTATGGGCTATCTGGCATGGTATTAAATAAACTCTTAATACCTACACGACTCATTGCGCACTTTTCTACCAGTGCGACATTGCTTTTGTTATTTCTGCTTTCCATTCCGTGGTCTCTCCATAAACTGAAGGTAAGTTCAGCTCTCGTGCTCCTTGAGAACTGTTTATCCATGCATACATTTCTGCATTGCTATGGATTGATAAACGACGCATCGCGCTATTTTTTTGCGCGCTAATTGTTTTATTACTTTTCTTTAGTAACATCGCAATCTGGTTAATTCCCCAACCTTTTCCGAGTAGCCGTAACACTTTTCTTTCAGAAAGGGTGAGCACAATTGACCGAGCGCTGTGATCCTGTAATTCAGGGATAATTGGCGGAGAGAGCAGCACCTTACTGATTCTCTCGGCCCGGGTATTTCCCGGATGAATAACATTCACCAGACTCTCAATGGGTTCCGCATCAGATAAGAGTGAGCTGACAGGACACATGAGCAACTCAACAGCCAGAGGATAAAACAGGCGTGAAACGAGAAAAACCCAGTGGATATCGCGATATTGAGACAGTAAAGAATAGTATTGATCGCAGATTGCACGCGGATTACTACAGTCCCTGGTTAAGTCGGCTATCACCAGGTCAGAGCAGCGCAACTGCAGCAAAGTTAGTTCTTCTACGGAGCGACAATACGTCAGTTCATAATCAGAGAACTGCCCTTGCATCACCCCTTTAAGCCCAGTTTGTATGATTGGTAATTTACTAATGATAATTGCGTTCTTGCAGCGTCCTGGCAACATAAATCCTCCATATTCACCTGTCCGCAATCTTGTTCACCTGAAATTCTTTCATAAATAAAAAAATAAGACAGCAGGTAAAAAGATAGACAGTATGAATTGTTTATCCTTGGTTTTTATTTTAAATATATGAAAAAGTGATGACACTACAATCCTAATAGCATCACACTATAAAACCATCCTGACATAATCACTTAGAGGAACATTAATTGTACAATTAAAATATCTACATTAATTTATTAGCGCTACTTACGTAATTGCTGCACACAGGAATAACCGCACCAGGGAAGTTAACCCTATAGCATAGAAAAGAGAGCCGTACATCGGCAAAACTCACCGCTCTGCCTCTTTTTTCAACACAAAGATTGATCTTAGCCAGAGCCAGCGGGATCATGCTTCATGATAAAAAGAAGACAGTCGTTATCCAGAGTGCATCTTTTCAGTCAGAGCGAGCCATGCAAACAGAGCAGTCGTCACAGCGAACGGTTACACGGTTATGTATACAATGCGGACTATTTTTATTGCAACACGGAGCGGAAAGCGCGCTGGTTGACGAACTCTCTACCCGCCTCGGCCTGGCGCTTGGTATGGATAGCGTAGAAAGCGCCATCTCCTCTAACGCTATCGTCCTGACCACCATTAAAGACGGACAATGCCTGACATCGACCCGAAAAAATCAGGATCGCGGCATCAATATGCACGTCGTAACCGAAGTTCAGCACATCGTCATTTTGGCCGAGCATAAGCTGCTGGACGGCAAAGGCGTGGAGAAACGCTTTAGTCAGATTAAACCGCTGCGCTACCCTCGATGGCTGGTTTCATTGATGGTCGGCCTGTCCTGCGCCTGCTTTTGTAAGTTGAACAATGGCGGATGGGATGGGGCGGTTATTACCTTTTTTGCCAGCATGATTGCCATGTATATCCGCCAGATTCTGGCCTCCCGGCATTTGCATCCGCAAATTAACTTTTGCGTCACCGCTTTTGTCGCCACCACCATTTCCGGTCTGCTGCTGACGTTGCCGACGTTTAATCACACGCCGACGGTTGCCATGGCGGCCAGCGTGCTGCTGCTGGTTCCAGGTTTCCCATTGATTAACGCGGTCGCAGATATGTTTAAAGGGCACATAAATACCGGGCTGGCGCGCTGGGCCATTGCCAGCCTGCTCACGCTAGCAACCTGCGTTGGTGTAGTGATGTCGATGACTCTGTGGGGGTTACGCGGATGGGTGTAATTGATTTCATTTTTGCCCTGCTGCAGGACATGATCCTGTCTGCAATTCCGGCTGTCGGATTCGCCATGGTCTTTAACGTACCGCATCGGGCGCTCCCCTGGTGTGCCCTGCTCGGCGCGCTTGGGCACGGTTCACGCATGGTGATGATGGCCGCGGGGCTCAATATCGAATGGTCAACCTTTATGGCATCATTACTGATTGGCTGCATCGGGATCCAATGGTCACGCTGGTATCTGGCGCACCCGAAAGTCTTTACCGTCGCGGCAGTAATCCCCATGTTTCCGGGGATCTCTGCATACACAGCGATGATCTCTGCGGTAAAAATCGGTCATTTCGGTTACAGCGAAGAGCTGATGATTACCCTGCTGACTAACTTCCTGAAAGCCTCGTCCATCGTGGGGGCTCTGTCCATCGGGCTTTCCGTACCGGGATTATGGCTGTATCGCAAACGCCCGCGCGTGTGACGGTGCACCTGCTTAATACCATAGCGGATGGGGAATCACCCTCATCCTGCTGCTCTCCTTCTTCTCTGTGTTACTATAAAAGCAGTCCCCTTCTCGGTTGTTGTTCAGTATTGAGAAACATTATGCCCTGTAAAATTTTGACTCCGGACGTCGTCGGTATTGACGCCTTATTACACGATCACCAGGCCGTGCTGGCAAAGTCAGCAGGTGGCGCAGTGGCCGTTTTCGCCAATAATGCGCCCGCGTTTTATGCCGTAACCCCTGCGCGTCTGGCCGAACTACTGGCGCTCGAAGAGAAGCTGTCACGTCCGGGAAGCGATATCACGTTGGATGCGCAATTTTACGAAGAGCCGCAAGCGGCACCTGTTGCCGTACCGATGGGGAAATTTCCGATGTACGCTGACTGGCAGCCCGATGCTGACTTTCAGCGACAGGCCGCGCTATGGGGCATCGCGCTCAGAGAACCGGTCACCGCCGAAGAGCTGGCCGCGTTTGTGGCCTACTGGCAGGCAGAGGGCAAGATCTTTCACCATGTTCAGTGGCAGCAAAAACTCGCGCGTAGCGTACAAATTGGCCGGGCCAGCAATGGCGGAATGCCCAAACGTGATGTTAACAGTGTCAGCGAACCTGACAGTCATATTCCACCGGGTTTTAGAGGATAACGATGAAAAACGTTGGCGACCTGATGAAACGTCTGCAAAAAATGATGCCGCCCAATGTCGAGCCCGCATTCAAAACGGGCGAGGAACTGCTGGCGTGGCAAAAAGAACAAGGTGAAATTCATGCCGCGGCGCTAGCGCGCGAGAACCGGGCCATGAAAATGCAGCGCACGTTTAACCGCTCCGGTATCCGTCCGCTGCACCAGAACTGCTCGTTTGAGAACTATCGGGTCGAGTGCGAAGGACAAATGAATGCCCTGAGCAAAGCCCGTCAGTACGTCGAAGAGTTTGATGGCAATATCGCCAGCTTTATCTTCTCCGGCAAACCTGGCACCGGAAAAAACCATTTGGCTGCCGCCATCTGCAACGAACTGCTGCTGCGCGGCAAGTCAGTGCTGATCATTACCGTGGCAGACATTATGTCTGCAATGAAAGAGACGTTCAGCAATCGTGAAACCAGCGAAGAACAGCTGCTCAACGATCTCAGCAACGTAGATCTGCTGGTGATCGACGAGATCGGCATGCAGACCGAATCGCGCTATGAAAAAGTGATCATCAACCAGATCGTCGATCGCCGCTCTTCCTCCAAGCGACCGACCGGCATGCTGACAAACAGCAATATAGATGAAATGAACAAACTGCTGGGTGAGCGCGTGATGGATCGTATGCGGCTCGGCAATAGCCTGTGGGTGATTTTTAACTGGGAAAGTTATCGCAGCCGAGTGACAGGCAAAGAGTATTGAGACCATTCCTAACATCAGCAGCGCTATACTGCGCTGAAAAGGCATAACACGAGTTACCTATAATGAGAATGATGAAAGCAACAAAACGATTTCTGTGCTGTGCGGTTGCCGCCAGCACGCTGATCGCCACCAGCGTTTTCGCCGCCTCCTGGCAGGATTCACTCTCCAGCGCGGCTGGCGAACTGAGTAAGCAAACCTCTGGCGCTCAGAGCAGCAACTCACTTTCTTCCCTGACCAGCCTGCTCGGCAGTAATCAGTCGCTCACGTCCAGCAGTATGAACAATGCAGCCGGGATTCTGGAATATTGTGCGAAACAGAAACTGGCTTCGGTCACCGATACCGAAAACGTCAAAAATCAGGTGCTGGATAAACTAGGCCTGGGCGCAACGGAGCAGAAAAAAGACACCAACTATCTGGACGGCATTCAGGGCATGCTCAATGCCAAAGATGGTCAACAGCTTAATCTGGATACGATTGGTAACAGCTCGCTGGCAAAGCAAGTCAAAACCAAGGCCTGCGATCTGGTGTTAAAACAGGGTATGAACTTCATTTCCTGATGCACAAATGCCGCGCACGGTTTTTCACAACCTGCGCGGTATCAATTTATGTCCCGCAAACATTCCTCAAAATAATCAGTAATACCCTTCAACACCCTGCATATCTAAACCAATTCTGAATAACAACGTAATTAAATGTCACTACAATTGCAGCAATGTAACAACGCTATTACATTGTACTTTCCAGAAATGATTAGCCTGCCAGGTATTTACCCGGCTTACTGAGGATCGTCCGTTGTCTGAATTATTCTCCATCACTCTGTTTCTCGCGTCGGTGTTGATTTACGCCTGGAAAGCGGGTCGCAACACCTGGTGGTTTGCCGCCACGTTAACGGTGCTGGGGATTTTTATTGTCCTGAATATCACGCTGTATGCCAGCGACTATTTCACCGGCGACGGCATCAACGACGCAGTGCTGTACACGTTGACCAACAGTCTGACCGGCGCGGGCCTTGGCAAATATGTTCTGCCCGGCATTGGGATTGCACTGGCGCTGGCCACCGTGTTTGGCGCGCTGGGTTGGGTGCTTCGCCGTCGTCGCCACCATCCTCATCACGTGGGTTACAGCCTGCTGGCTCTGCTGCTGGCGCTGGCGTCGGTGGATGCCAGCCCGGCGTTTCATCAGATAACCGAACTGGTGAAATCCCAGTCGCGCGATGGCGACCCGGACTTTGCGGCGTATTACAAAGAGCCGTCAAAAACCATTCCCAACCCGAAGCTGAACCTGGTATATATCTACGGCGAAAGCCTGGAGCGCACCTATTTTAACAATGATGCATTCCCGGATCTGACCCCGGAGCTCGGGGCATTAAAAAACGAAGGGATGGATTTCAGCAATACTATGCAGCTGCCGGGAACGGATTACACCATCGCCGGCATGGTCGCTTCACAGTGCGGCATTCCGCTGTTTGCCCCATTTGAAGGTAACGCCTCGGCATCAGTTTCCAGCTTCTTCCCAAACAATATTTGCCTGGGCGACATCCTGAAGAACTCCGGCTATCAAAACGTCTTTGTACAGGGCGCAAATCTGCGCTTTGCCGGGAAAGACGTGTTCCTGAAATCCCATGGTTTTGATCATCTGTACGGCGCAGAAGAGTTAAAAGGCGTAGTAGCGGACCCGGCCTATCGTAATGACTGGGGCTTTTACGACGATACCGTCCTTGATGAAGCGTGGAAAAAATTCGAAGAGCTTTCACAGTCTGGTCAACGTTTTTCACTGTTTACCCTGACGGTCGATACTCATCACCCGGATGGATTTATTTCGCGCACCTGCAACCGCAAACGCTATGACATCGATGGCAAAGCCAATCAGTCATTTAGCGCAGTCAGCTGTAGTCAGGAAAACATTGCCGCGTTTATTAATAAGATCAAAGCGTCACCGTGGTTTAAAGATACCGTTATTGTAGTGTCCTCCGATCATCTGGCGATGAACAACACCGCCTGGAAATACCTGAACAAGCAGGATCGTAACAACCTGTTCTTCGTGCTACGCGGCGACAAGCCGCAGCAGGATACGCTGGCGGTGAAACGCAACACGATGGATAACGGCGCGACCGTCCTGGATATTCTCGGCGGCGATAACTTTATCGGTCTAGGACGCAGTAGCTTGTCGAGCGAGTCGGTGTCAGAAGTATTCCTGAACATCAAAGAGAAAATGCTGGCCTGGAAGCCCGATATTATTCGCCTGTGGAATTTCCCCAAAGAGATGAAAACATTCACCGTCGACACGGACAAAAGCATGATCGCGTTCTCCGGCAGTCACTTCCGCCTGCCGCTGCTGCTGCGCGTGTCGGAGCAACGCGTTGAGCCACTGCCGGAAAGTGAATACTCTGCCCCGCTGCGCTTCCAGCTGGCGGATTTCGCACCGCGCGATAACTTTGTCTGGATAGACCGCTGCTACAAAATGGCCCAGCTGTGGGCACCGGAACTGGCGCTCTCCACCGACTGGTGTGTATCACAAGGGCAACTGGGCGGGCAGCAAATTGTACAACACGTCGATAAAGCCAAATGGCAAGGTAAAACCGCGTTTAAAGACACGGTGATCGACATGGAGCGCTACAAAGGTAACGTCGATACGCTGAAAATTGTTGATAACGATATTCGCTACAAGGCCGACAGCTTCGTCTTTAACGTGGCCGGCGCGCCAGAAGAGGTGAAACAATTTAGCGGGATTTCGCGCCCCGAATCCTGGGGGCGCTGGTCCAACGCGCAGCTGAGTGACGAGGTAAAGATCGAATACAACGCCCCGTTACCGAAGAAATTCGATCTGGTGATCACTGCCAAAGCGTTCGGTGACAACGCCAATCGTCCCATCCCGGTACGCATCGGCAACGAGGAACAAACGCTGGTGTTAAGCCATGACGTCAGCACCACCACGCTGCATTTTGATAACCCAGCAGACGCCGACACGCTGGTCATTATCCCACCCGATCCCGTCGCTACCAACGAGGGCAACATTCTGGGCCACTCTCCGCGTAAGCTGGGGATCGGAATGGTTGAAATCAAAATCGTGGACCTGCAAGGATAAAAAAAACAGCGCCCAACACACCTCCGGGCGCTGCATGGCAACCTTATCAGAAGGTGATCACGCCCTTAATCAGTTCACGGTTGTTGATCACATCCCGCTCGTAGATCTCTGCAAGCGTGGCAAACGCGTAACGGTGAGTCAGCATCATGTCCGCCGTCAGCTTACCTTCCGACATCAGGCGACCGACTTTGGCAAAGTCTTCCGGCGTGGCGTTGCGACTGCCCATCATGGTGGTTTCTTTCTTGTGGAATTCTGGGTCAGAAAACTGCAAATCACCTTTGAACAGCCCAACAAACACAATGCTGCCGCCGTGACGAATCAAATTCACCGTGTTGTTCATTGCATGCTGATTCCCCGTCGCATCAATCACTTTTTGCGCCAGAGAACCGTCAAACTGCGCGCGTAGCTGCGCGTCAAAATCCTCAGCAGAGGGATCGATAACCGGTAATCCTAAGCGGGAGACTACATGCTCCCGCCTGGCGGGGCTGGTATCCGCCACCACCACCTGTGCACCATCGGCTTTGGCAATCGCCGCTGCGCCAAGACCAATCGGCCCCGCTCCCACCACCAGCACCTGCTCGCCAGGCACCACGGCAGCCCGACGCACAGCATGCGCACTGATGGCATACGGTTCGATCAGCGCCGCCGCCTGCGGATCAATGCCCTGCGCATCCAGCAAGTTGGTCTCCGGCACGGACAGGTATTCGCTGAAGCCCCCATCTTGGTGCACGCCAATCACCGAAATCTTCTCGCAGCAGTTGGTGCGCCCGCTCTGGCACGCCGGGCACTGTTGGCACGCAACGTAAGGAATAACCGCAACCTGCTGGCCTATTTCCAGATTTTGTATATTCCGCCCCAGACTGACAACTTCCCCACATATTTCATGGCCTAATACGCGTGGATAGCTGAAAAAAGGTTGATTGCCACCCCATGCATGAATATCGGTCCCACAAATCCCGACAGACTTTATTTTTATTAATGCTTCGCCATTACCCGGAATAGGTATATCACGTTCTTT
The DNA here is from genome assembly GCF_005281195.1 of Citrobacter sp. wls613. Lineage (NCBI taxonomy): Bacteria > Pseudomonadati > Pseudomonadota > Gammaproteobacteria > Enterobacterales > Enterobacteriaceae > Citrobacter > Citrobacter sp. wls613. The sequence continues at coordinate 13,336 of NZ_SZXN01000012.1, read as the reverse complement.
CCAGACTAATTTTTTGGGTTCCTGGCAAATCAGTGTATTCATCGTAGACATGATTCTGCTCTCCTGTTTTTTTGTTGCCTCAGATATCGATGAAAATAAAAATACTGGCGCAAGCAGAAACATAATCTGTGAAACCCAACGCATAAAAATGTTTTAAATCGGGTTTTAATAGGTAAAAAGGAGACGCCATGAGCCGTTCACAGAATCTACGCCACAATGTGATTAACCAGATAATTGATGATATGGCGCGGGGTCATATTCCTTCCCCACTTCCTTCGCAAAGCGCGCTGGCAGAGATGTACAACATCAGCCGCACCACCGTGCGCCATATGCTGGGCCATTTAGCTGAATGCGGTGTGCTGACTCAGGTGGGTAGCCACTACGTAATCGTACGCAAACCGGATCATGACGACGGTTTTGATTGCACTACGGCCTCCATGGCTGAGCAAAATCGTATTTTTGAACAGGCCTTTTTCACTATGATTAACCAGCGCCAGTTGCGCGCAGGCGAAACGTTCTCCGAGCTGCAGCTTGCCAGAGCAGCGGGCGTCAGCCCGGTCGTTGTGCGGGAATACCTTTTAAAATTCGAACGTTACAACCTGATTAAAAACGAAAAACGCGGTCAGTGGAGCATGAAGCAGTTCGACCAGGCCTATGCCGAACAACTGTTCGAACTGCGCGAAATGCTGGAAACGCATTCTTTGCAACATTTCCTGAATCTGCCCGACAACGACCCGCGCTGGCTACAGGCCAAAACGCTGCTCGAGCGCCACCGGATGCTGCGCGACAGCATTGGCAGTAGCTTTCGTATGTTCTCGCAGTTAGACCGCGAGTTCCACGCCCTGCTGCTTTCCGCTGCTGATAATATCTTTTTCAATCAGTCACTTGAGATAATTTCTGTGATTTTCCACTTCCACTATCAGTGGGACGAAAGCGACCTCAAGCAGCGCAACATCATTGCCATCGATGAGCATATGACCATTCTCAGCGCGCTGATCTGTCGCAGCGACCTGGATGCGATCCTCGCCCTGCGCAACCACCTTGAAACGGCAAAACAGTCAATGCTGCGCTCTATCCAGCAAAACAGCCGAAAAAATTAAAAGCAGATTAAAAACACAAAATTGCAAAATACCCCACAATCTTATTATCAACTCATATTGAGTAATTAACTCCCTTTTACACTCGGGGTGTCTGCTTAACAAATTTTTCTAGTTTATTAGTAAAAGAACATCACAACAGGAGTCAACATGGCGATTACAATCAAGGATATAAGCGTAAAAGATATCCGTTTTCCTACCTCCAGGAACCTAGATGGTTCTGATGCAATGAATGCAATATCCGACTACTCCGCGACTTATGTCACATTAATTACCGACCACACAGAAAATTTAAAAGGGTATGGTCTGACTTTTACTATTGGTCGCGGCAACGATTTATGTGTAAGCGCAGTAAAATCTTTAGCCGAACTCTTTGTTATTGGCCGTACGCTGGAAGACATTACGGCTAACTTTGGCCAATTCTGGCATGAACTTGTTTCTGGTGATTGTCAGTTACGCTGGGTTGGCCCAGAAAAAGGTGTTATTCATCTGGCTACCGCAGCAATTATTAACGCATTGTGGGATCTCTGGGCGCGTTCGCAGAATAAAACTGTATGGAAAATGCTGGTCGACATGTCGCCGGAAGAACTGGTTCGCTGCATTGACTTTACCTACATTCAGGATGTTCTGACGCCTGAAGAAGCCATCACATTATTGCGTAGAGTTGAAACAGGTAAAGCGCAGCGTGAAAGAGAAATGTTGGAAACAGGCTTCCCTGGTTACACGACGGCCGCAGGCTGGCTGGGATATTCAGAAGAAAAAATGCGTCAGCTTGCCCGTCAGGCCGTGGCAGACGGCTGGACGCATCTGAAGCAAAAAGTCGGTGCCGATCTCGAGCAGGACATTCGCCGAGCGACGATCCTGCGCGAAGAGCTGGGTTGGGAACGCAAACTGATGATGGATGCCAACCAAATATGGGGCGTTGATGAAGCTATTACGGCGATGCGCAAACTCGCTAAGTTTGACCCGCTCTGGATCGAAGAGCCCACCAGCCCTGACGATATTCTCGGTCACGCGGCAATAAAAGCGCGAATTGGCGACATTGGCATTGCCACTGGTGAACATGCCCATAACCGGGTAATGTTTAAACAATTCTTCCAGTCAGGCGCAATGGATTTTTGCCAGTTAGACCCTGCCCGTTTGGGCGGTTTAAACGAAGTGCTGGCTGTCGTACTCATGGCGGCGAAGTTTGGCGTCCCGGTATGCCCACATGGCGGTGGCGTCGGTCTGTGTCAGTATTCATTGAATATTGTTCTATTTGACTATATCGCCGTATCCGCATCACTGGAAAACAGAGTGTTAGAATATGTTGATCACTTACACGAGAATTTCGAAGAGCCGCTGGTGATAAAACGTGGACGATATTATCCACTGCTGCAACCAGGCTATGGTGTGAAAATGAAACCAGAAACGCTAACACGTTATTCATGGCCCGATGGCCAGGAATGGTTAAGTTAACATGTAGACTAAACAGGTATTTCATCAAATACCTGTTTAAAGGTTCTTCCATAATATTGTCTACTCGCTTTCATCATTTTCATGATGAGAGATGACAGTAGCTCTCCACCATTTGATTGGAAGCATATTTATGAGTCAAAGTGATAATGAAAAGATTGTCAATTCGGCGGTTAAAAAGTCAATTATACGGCTTTTACCCTTTTTGGCACTCATGTATGTCATGGCTTATCTGGATCGCGCCAACATTGGTTTTGCAAAAGAGGCATTCCAGGTTGATACGGGGCTGAGTAATGCAGCATATGCGTTTGGTGCCGGGGTCTTTTTTATTGGGTATGCACTATTTGAAGTTCCTAGCAATATATTTTTATATAAAGTGGGGGCGCGCTTATGGCTTTCCCGCATCATGGTAACGTGGGGGCTTATTTCAGCTGCGATGATGTTTGCCCATGATGAGAAAACATTTATTATTTTGCGCTTTCTTCTCGGTGCCTCTGAAGCCGGATTTATGCCCGGCGTAATGTTATATCTGACGTTCTGGTTCCCACTTAACACCAGAGCAAAAGTGGCTGGTTATTTTTGGTTTGGGCCGCCGATCGCGTTTATTCTCGGAGGGCCGGTATCTGGTGGATTATTAACTATCCATGATTTATGGGGATTACATAACTGGCAATTAATGTTCCTAGTTGAAGGATTACTCGCCGCACTTGTTGGGGTAGTCGCATTTTTTTATCTTGATGATAAGCCATCAGATAAACGCTGCACATTCCTGACCGCGGAAGAAAAGCGGGCGCTTAGCGCCATTATGGAAATGGAAGAGCATACAAAAACCAACCATGGCCCACAGGGGATCCTGAAAGCACTATGCGATCCCAGAGTGCTGTATCTGTGTCTGATCTGCTTTACCATTCAGGTTGGTTCTTACGGTATTGCTTTCTTCCTGCCTTCTCAGGTCGCGGCATTATCAGGGCAAGGCGTTGGCTTCATCGTTGGGGTTTTATCCGGTATTCCGTGGTTATGCGCACTTTTCGCTGCGTGGTATATTCCGCATCTTTCCACAAAGCTGAAAGAACGCCGCTGGATAAGTACGATTACACTGCTCTTCGGTGGACTGGGTGTTGCGTTATCTGGAATGCTTGCAGGTTCGCCATTCTGGGCTTTTATCGCACTTTGCATTGGCTGCGCAGGCTTACTGGCTGTCCAGCCTATTTACTGGACGTTCCCAACCAGCTATCTCGGTGGCGCCGCAGCGGCATCGGGTATCGCGCTCATTAACTCGCTAGGCAATCTTGGCGGATTCGTTGCCCCCAACATTCGCGTATGGGCTGAGAATGCGTTTGATTCGAATATTGCCGGGCTTTACCTGCTGGGTGGCATTGCGATTATCGGCTCTATTATGCTGGCCGGGATATTCCGCATTGGTATACGGCGTGATTTGGACAGCCCTGCGCCAGAAAAGAGCCACGCTACGAACTCTTCAGGCTCTGCAACGACGGCAACATCCGCTTCCGTCGACTGATACACTACTGTTGCTCATCGCATAAAAAGCGCCCTCAAATTGAGGGCGCAATTATTTAGAACGTTTCCCAGTTCTCACCCGCATCCGTCGCCACGGCTTTACGCGGCTGGGTGGTTGTCGATGCCGGTTTTACGGCAGCAACATCACGCGGACGCTTTTGATCGTGCTGAATACGGAACACGGCAACGGCCTGGGTCAAACGGCTGGCTTGTTCTTCCAGCGCCGCCGCGGCGGCAGCGGACTCTTCCACCAGCGAGGCGTTCTGTTGGGTTACACGATCCATCTCGGCAACGGCCAGACCGACCTGATCGATACCACGGCTTTGCTCGTCAGACGCGGAGGCGATTTCCCCCATGATATCGGTCACGCGGGTCACCGCATTGACGATCTCATCCATGGTTTCACCGGCGCTTTCAACCAGCGTTGAACCGACATCCACGCGGCTGACCGAGTCTTCAATCAGGCTCTTGATCTCGCGCGCGGCCTGCGCACTGCGCTGGGCCAGGTTACGGACTTCACCGGCGACCACCGCAAATCCACGGCCCTGCTCACCTGCGCGTGCCGCTTCTACTGCGGCGTTCAACGCCAGAATGTTAGTCTGGAAGGCAATGCCGTCGATCACGCTAATAATGTCGGCAATTTTCTGTGAACTGGAGGCGATGTCACGCATAGTCTGCACCACATTGTCCACCACTTTGCCGCCTTTCTGCGCCGTTTCAGAGGCACTCAGCGCCAGATGGCTGGCCTGACGGGCGTTTTCGGCGTTCTGCTTCACGGTTGCCGTCAACTCTTCCATGCTGGCCGCGGTTTCTTCTAGCGAAGCCGCCTGCTGCTCAGTACGTGACGAGAGATCGTTATTGCCCATCGCAATCTCGCTGGCACCGCTGTAAATGGCGTTAGCACCGTTACGCACATCACCCACGGTGCTCATCAACTCACTCTGCATGTGGCGCAGGCTCTCGGCCAGTTGCCCAATCTCGTTGGAGCCTTCCACGTCGATGCGCTTCACCAGGTCACCGCTGGCAATATGACGAATGCTGTCAATCAGGCGGTTCATCGGGGCGATCAGCGAGAACTTAATGCCAAACCAGACGGCGATAATGGCCGCCAGCACGGTAATCAGCACGCAAGCCAGCACCCACATCGCCTGGCTGTAAGAGCTGTTGTTATCTTCAACCGCAATGTCATACAGACGATCGTTCTGCTGCATGTAGTTCATATACTGCTTCTCAAAGCCATCCTGATAGCTTTGTGTCGGCTGATCAAAGAACGCATTGATCTTGCCGTCGCCCAGCAACTGGATCAGCTCTGCCAGCGCACCGTGGTAGATGTCATAGGTACGATTGATCTCCTGGAACGCGGCTTCGCTTTGACGCGGATCGCGCGGCAGCGATTCATAGGTTGCCCAGTTTTTCTCGGTCATTTTCAGCGCAGTGCTCGCCACCTGCATCAGCTCCGCCACGGTGGCGCCGCTGCCGATATTGCTCTGATCCATCATGTAGCGGATCCCTGCCCTGTTCAGGGTATTTCGCGTTTGCAGCAGTTCAACCCAGGTCGCATTCAGCGCAGACTGCTGCTGGCGAATGGTTTGCAGAACGGTAAAGTTCTCCTTGTCATTCTTCAGTGAATTAAAGAACAACCCGCCCGAGGCCAGTTGTAAAAGGCCAAACAGCGCCAATACCAGCAGTAAGCTGGTAACAATCTTCATTCGTTTTAACATGTTTTCTCTTTCCGCTAGACAGATGTCAGAATTTTCGGCCTGAAAAGAGAAAACTTTACGGAATTCGTGCTTCCTGAATCGATCGCAGCATCGACGAATCGGCGATACCGCCTTCCGTAAGGGCTCTAAAGGAGTTTTTTAGTGATCTCAATCACATAATCATCCGCATTTACCGCTCCCCGGAACCGCTCACTGACACTTGGGACCGCTTAAGCTGACATATAACCACTCACATATTTACCTTACTTTACGCGCGTAATTCTCTGGCAAGATCCTCCCAACATAGCAGTCAACTTATCTCCTCAAACACACACTCAAACTCACGCGGCTTCGGCCAATTATTAATTAGATACCAGGTTTTACTATGGATACGAAAAAGATATTCAAGCACATACCCTGGGTGATTCTCGGAATCATCGGTGCATTTTGCCTCTCGGTAGTGGCATTACGTCGGGGTGAACACATCAGCGCCCTGTGGATCGTGGTCGCCTCTGTCTCTGTTTATCTGGTGGCCTATCGTTACTACAGTCTGTACATCGCCCAGAAAGTGATGAAACTTGACCCCACGCGTGCCACGCCGGCGGTCATCAACAACGACGGTCTGAACTACGTCCCAACCAACCGTAACGTCCTGTTCGGTCACCACTTTGCTGCTATCGCCGGGGCAGGTCCGCTGGTTGGACCGGTACTGGCCGCGCAAATGGGCTACCTGCCGGGTACGCTGTGGTTGCTGGCGGGCGTGGTGCTGGCCGGTGCAGTGCAGGACTTCATGGTGCTGTTTATCTCTTCTCGTCGTAACGGCGCGTCTCTCGGTGAGATGATCAAAGAAGAGATGGGCCCGGTACCGGGAACCATCGCGCTGTTCGGCTGCTTCTTAATCATGATCATCATCCTGGCAGTGCTGGCGCTGATCGTGGTGAAAGCGCTGGCGGAAAGCCCGTGGGGTGTGTTCACCGTCTGCTCAACCGTACCGATCGCGCTGTTCATGGGGATCTACATGCGCTTCCTGCGCCCGGGACGTGTGGGCGAAGTGTCGGTGATTGGTATTGTTCTATTGGTTGCCTCCATTTACTTCGGCGGCGTGATTGCCCACGACCCGTACTGGGGCCCGGCACTGACCTTTAAAGACACCACCATTACCTTTACGCTTATCGGCTACGCGTTTATCTCTGCGCTGCTGCCGGTATGGCTGATCCTCGCCCCGCGCGACTATCTGGCCACCTTCCTGAAAATCGGCGTTATCGTTGGTCTGGCTGTCGGTATCGTTATCCTGAACCCAGAGCTGAAAATGCCGGCGATGACCCAGTACGTTGACGGTACCGGTCCGCTGTGGAAAGGGGCACTGTTCCCGTTCCTGTTCATCACCATCGCCTGTGGCGCGGTGTCTGGCTTCCACGCGCTGATCGCCTCCGGTACCACACCGAAGCTGCTGGCCTGTGAAACCGACGCGCGTTTCATTGGTTATGGCGCGATGCTGATGGAATCCTTCGTCGCAATTATGGCGCTGGTTGCTGCTTCCATCATCGAACCGGGTCTGTACTTCGCGATGAACACCCCGCCTGCGGGCCTTGGCATCACCATGCCAAACCTGCATGAAATGGGTGGCGAGAACGCGCCGCTGATTATGGCGCAGCTGAAAGACGTGACCGCGCAGGCAGCGGCGACCGTCAGCTCCTGGGGCTTCGTGATTTCGCCTGAGCAGATCCTGCAAACCGCGAAAGACATTGGTGAACCGTCCGTTCTGAACCGCGCCGGTGGCGCACCGACGCTGGCTGTCGGTATCGCGCACGTGTTCCACAAAGTGCTGCCGATGGCTGACATGGGCTTCTGGTACCACTTCGGTATTCTGTTTGAAGCGCTGTTCATCCTGACCGCACTGGATGCCGGTACCCGTTCTGGCCGCTTTATGCTGCAAGATTTGCTGGGTAACTTCGTCCCGTTCCTGAAGAAAACCGACTCCCTGGTTGCCGGTGTTGTGGGTACTGCGGGCTGCGTAGGCCTGTGGGGCTACCTGCTGTATCAAGGCGTGGTTGACCCGCTGGGCGGCGTGAAGAGCCTGTGGCCGCTGTTCGGTATCTCTAACCAGATGCTGGCCGCCGTGGCGCTGGTTCTCGGCACCGTGGTACTGGTTAAAATGCAGCGCACCAAATACATCTGGGTCACCGTGGTTCCGGCCGTATGGCTGCTGATCTGCACCACCTGGGCGCTGGGTCTGAAACTGTTCAGCACCAACCCGCAGATGGAAGGCTTCTTCTTCATGGCAAGTCAGTACAAAGAGAAGATTGCTAACGGCGGTGAACTGACCGCGCAGCAGATTGCCAACATGAACCATATCGTCATCAACAACTACACCAACGCAGGCCTGAGTATTCTGTTCCTGGTGGTGGTGTACAGCATCATTTTCTACGGGTTCCGTACCTGGCAGAAAGCCCGCGCCATCAACGGCCGCTCTGATAAAGAGACGCCGTATGTACCGGTGCCGGAAGGCGGCGTGAAGACCTCTTCACACCACTAACCTGATGCCGGGAGGCGCGCAGCGATCCCGGCCTACAGAATGCAGTTAACGTAGGCCGGATAAGGCGCAAGCCGCCATCCGGCTTTATTCATTAACAGGACGGCAGAATGTTTGGTACTTTAGGTCAGGCAAAAAAGTATCTCGGTCAGGCGGCAAAAATGCTGATTGGTATTCCGGACTACGACAACTACGTCGAGCATATGAAGACCAACCATCCCGATAAGCCGTACATGACCTACGAAGAATTCTTCCGCGAGCGCCAGGAAGCCCGCTACGGTAGCGGCGGAAGCAGTTGCTGTTAGAAGGAGAAATGAATGACCCCGATTGCAGTCACCCTACTCACCGGTTTTCTCGGCGCGGGTAAAACCACCCTGCTACGCCATATTCTCAACGAGCAGCACGGTTACAAAATTGCCGTTATCGAAAACGAATTCGGCGAAGTCTCGGTGGACGATCAGCTAATTGGCGACCGCGCCACGCAGATCAAAACCCTGACCAACGGCTGCATCTGCTGCACCCGTTCCAGTGAACTGGAAGACGCCTTGTTAGACCTGCTCGACAACCTCGACAAGGGGGCGATCGATTTTGACCGTCTGGTGATTGAGTGCACCGGCATGGCCGATCCCGGCCCGATTATTCAGACCTTTTTCTCCCATGAAGTGATTTGCGAACGCTACCTGCTGGACGGCGTGATCGCGCTGGTTGACGCGGTGCACGCCGACGAACAGATGAACCAGTTCACCATCGCCCAGTCGCAGGTTGGCTACGCCGACCGCATCCTGCTGACCAAAACCGACGTAGCGGGTGAAAGCGAGAAACTGCGTGAGCGCCTGGCGCGCATCAACGTCCGCGCCCCGGTGTATACCGTCACTCATGGCGACATCGACCTCGCGCAGCTGTTCGACACCAACGGTTTTATGCTGGAAGAGAACGTGGTCAGCGCCAAACCGCGCTTCCACTTTATCGCCGACAAACAAAACGATATCTCCTCGATCGTCGTCGAACTGGATTACCCGGTGAATATCAGCGACGTGTCCAGGGTGATGGAAAACCTGCTGCTGGAATCTGCCGAGAAACTATTGCGTTACAAAGGCATGTTGTGGATCGAAGGCGAACCCAACCGCCTGCTGTTCCAGGGCGTTCAGCGCCTGTACAGCGCCGACTGGGACCGCCCGTGGGGCGACGAACAGCCGCACAGCCAGCTGGTGTTTATCGGCATTAATTTACCGGAAGACGAGATTCGGGCGGCATTTGCGGGCTTGAAGAAGTAATCCCCTGCTGAATTGCCCGGTGGCGCTACGCTTACCGGGCCTACAAAGCCTTCTCCCGTAGACCGGATAAGGCGCAGCCGCCATCCGGCACTCACAACCTCGGTATAGGGCTATTTCTTGTTTTGCTCTCTCAGCATAGCCTCGCGCAAAATAGCATTTAGCCGCGTCTGGTAACCCTTCCCGGGGCGCTTTAACCACTCCATCACATCGGCATCAATGCGCACCGATGCCTGAGTTTTCAACGGACGGAAAAACGTACCGCGATTAGCCTCTGACCACTGCTCATCTTCGGTCACCGGAATGTCGCTGTAATCAATATCCTCATCCGGTTTATTCGCCAGCGCCTTCAGTTCCGCCTCATGCTGAGCACTCAGCGCGGATGCGCTGCCGCGTTTATGTTTAATCATGCTCATAACGATTCCTCTCTTTACGATCTGCCTTTCTGGCACTGATGATACGAATGACTTCAAAGCCACTTTCAAACCTAACGCTATGGGCAACCAGAATAACCACAATGCCATGAACAAGACCGATGGTCTGCCACCGGTACTCACCGTTCTCATAACGATCCTGTCTGGACAAATGCCGGGGATCGTCGAAAACGAGTACCGCGTCCTCAAAGCGAACACCATGTTTACGGTGGTTACTTTGTGCCTTGTTTGCATCCCACTCAAACTCCATTGGCATGTATTTTATCCCTAATTGTATATACAAAAATGTATCTACAATTATCTTACGATTATACCTGGATTGTTGGAAATAGCTTCACAACTTGACGATCAGGGATTAAATTTTGTAGGCCGGATAAGGCGGTTACGCCGCCATCCGGCACTGACAGCCTCTGTCGATGAAAGAACAATTACTCCACCTGATCGCGTCGCAGCCCGACATCCTTTAGCCGCTCATCGCTCATCTGTTGCAATACGCGCCGCGTTTGCGCCCGCAGATGCCAGCGTTTAATCGCCCTCCAGACCTGCACCAAACCAATAAATGGCTGCTTTGCTCTGTTCTCATGAAATTCCATACCCGCCTCCCCGTCTTATCTGAGACGTTATCTTCGCGGATCCAGGGGGATACAATACAGATTCACAAAGTACTTTTATTTAACATACAGATTGGTTAAAAAGGATCCTGAATCACCTTTTTCACGCCAGTCTGTACGGGTTTTTTGATCTGTATGGTACCCATGAGGGATACAGCATGACGCGTTACCAATATCTGGCCAGTCTGCTGGCCGAACGCATTGAGCAGGGGTTGTATCGCCATGGCGAAAAGCTGCCGTCGGTGCGTAGCCTGAGTCAGGAACATGGGGTCAGCATCAGCACCGTACAGCAGGCATATCAGATGCTGGAACAGCGACAGCTGATCACCCCGCAGCCGCGCTCTGGCTATTTTGTCGCCCCGCGTAAAGCACAGCCGCCGGTGCCGCCAATGTCGCGTCCGGTACAGCGTCCGGTGGAGATAACCCAGTGGGATCAGGTGCTGGACATGCTGGCAGGTCACGCAGACACATCAATCGTCCCTTTCAGCAGCGGCGTTCCCGATATTAATCAACCCAGCCTGAAACCGCTGTGGCGCGAGTTAAGCCGCGTGGCGCAGCATAATCTGCGCGCGGTGCTGGGTTACGACGAGCTGCCCGGCTGTCGGGAACTGCGCCAACAGATAGCCCGGCTGATGCTGGACGGCGGTTCGGTGGTCAGTGCGGACGATATCGTAGTCACCAGCGGCAGCCAGAGTGGAATGTCACTGGCGCTGCTGACGGTCTGCCAGCGCGGCGATATCGTCGCCGTGGAATCCCCCGCCTATTACGGCACCATGCAGCTGCTACGCGGTCTTGGCATCAAAGTGATTGAGATCCCGACCGATCCGGATACCGGGATCAGTATTGAAGCCCTGGAGCTGGCGCTGGATCAGTGGCCGATTAAAGGGGTGCTGCTGGTCCCCAACTGCAATAATCCCCTCGGATTTATTATGCCGGATGCGCGCAAGCGGGCGGTACTCACCCTCGCCCAGCGTCACGACATTGTGATTTTCGAAGATGATGTGTATGGCGAACTGGCTACAGAGTATCCGCGCCCGCGCACGATCCACTCCTGGGATAGCGACGGTCGAGTGCTGCTGTGCAGCTCATTTACCAAATCCGTGGCGCCGGGTCTGCGCGTGGGTTGGGTGGTTCCGGGTCGCTATTATGACAAACTGCTGCACATGAAATACGCCGTCATCGGCACCAGCGTTCCCGCCACGCAGCTGGCGGCGGCAACCTTTGTGCGCGAGGGTCATTATCATCGCCATGTCCGGCGCATGCGCCAGATTTACCAACGCAATATGGAAATCTACACCTGCTGGGTACGGGAATACTTCCCCTGTGGGATCTGCGTCACCCGACCAAAAGGCGGCTTTATGCTGTGGGTCGAATTGCCACCACAGGTCGACATGGTCTGCGTCGCCAAACAGCTCTGCCGCCTGAAAATCCAGGTCGCGCCAGGTTCGCTGTTCTCGGCGTCAGGAAAGTATCGCAACTGCGTACGCATCAACTGCGCACTGCCACCAGACGAAAAGCACCGGGAAGTGATGCAGAAACTCGGAGAGACGGTGATGGTGGCGATAGAGTAAATCGGCACACCCGGCTTCGCCTCTATCTAATGGCTTAAACCCTGGATATCCTCAGCGGACAGTCGGGTAATTTTTTGTATCGTGTTGATATCGATACCGTCGGTCAACATGGTGCGGGCAATACGCAATGCTTCATCACGCCGCCCCTCCATCAGCCCTTCCTGTTTACCTTCCTGTTTACCTTCCTGTTTGCCTTCCTGCCATCCTTTTTTAAATCCCGCCTCATGCAATCTGTCCGCGATCGTCATCAAATGCTCCTTATGTTGCGGTGAACGTTCGGCAATCGCACTGATAAACGTATTGAAGCGAGGTGCATCACCGGTTCGCAAAATATAATTAAACAGCGTCTTGAGCTGGCTGTCATTAGTGGACCCGGTAACTAACAGAGAAACAATGTTCTCGACCAATCCCATAAGATCGCGCTGACGGATATGTTTTTGTATTAATTCCAGCAGCGCCATACGGCGATGCTGCACAATCTCATCGTCCGGAATAACTGTAATATCGACCAGCGGAAACGCTGCGGCATAAAGCCGACGAGCCAATGTTGGATTGGCAAATTCATCCAGCCAGCACAGTGACCAGGGATACGGACTTTTAGCGCCGTGATAAAACAGCATCGGCACCACCAGCGGTAATTGCGGGTGTCCGGCATCTAAATGTTTTTGCATGGCCGCTATCGCATAGCGCATCAACCTGAACGCCATATGCGCATCCGGTGTACTCTGATGTTCAATCACTACGTAAATATATCCATCCCCTTCCGTCGTTTTCAGCGACCACAGCACATCGGAGTAATACGCGCGTAAATCCCCCTCAATAAAACTGTCAGACTCGAGCTTTAGTGTCTGCAGATCACATATTTCGCGTAACGCATCAGGGAGATGAATCTGTAGAAAATCCCGGGCAGTCTCCGGATGACGTAAAAATGTTTTAAAGACCGCATCATGCGGGGTTGAGGTCGGTGTTTTTTTCATGGAGATCCATCGTCCGAGGAAAAAGATGGCGCGACTATAACGGCTAAATTTATGACTCTCATTCAACACGTTTTATGTCTGCGAGGCACTATCCACAGTAAATACCGCCCTCTGCAAGGCAGACATTTTCTCAGAACTGTAGTGGCATAGTGAATTTGGCCACCTGAAT
>NZ_SZXN01000016.1:0-1199 GCF_005281195.1 Citrobacter sp. wls613 | reverse complement strand
GAAGAATTTCCCCGCTTATTCGCACCTTCCCTAGTTGCCCCCATGTCCATTGTTCAAATACCTCCTCCAGGGTACCGGCCCCACCAGGCAGCGCGATAAAAAATGATGAAAGTTCTGCCATTCTTTTCTTACGCTGATGCATATCATCAACAATTTGCAAATCTGATAAACCTGTATGTGCAATTTCACGTTTAACAAGGGCCAAAGGCATCACTCCAGTTACATGCCCTCCATGTTGTAATGCTGAATCTGCTATAGCTCCCATTAATCCAACACGGCCACCACCATAAACAATTTGGAAACCAGTACTCGCTAGATGTTTACCCACATTTCGAGCAGAATGCATATAAACAGGTAATAAACCTTCGGAGGAACCACAAAAAACACCTATAGACTTCATGATATTTCCTTATCATGGCTGAATCAGCTTTAGACAATAACTGTGCAATAACAATTAATGCCCCAGTAAAGGGGCATAGTAAAAAATCAAAATGCCATTTTAATACCTATTGTTGCCTGAGTATTCCTGAACCCCTCGGCACCAATCTGCTGGGATATATTCCCCCACAAATCAACACCATCACCCATGCTCCCTTCAATCCCTGTTTTCAATTCCGCAAGATTTCGTATACCCGCTTTACTGACGTGCATCCCATCAAGTGATGTGTCGAAATCGTGCGTGTTGTGAAGCCAGTTAATCTCAACAAATGGTGACATAGAGTGTACTTTGCCATCCTCCTCAGTATGTTTTTTACCTTTCATTGCCCCTTTGATCCCCAATCGACTTTGCACATTTCCCTCTCCAGAGAATGTCACTCGCGTACCATTGGTTTCAACATACTTATCCGCCTGCACGTTACCCCAAGTTATCTGCCCCTGAGGCTTTATAAAATACAACTGATTCGCACTCTCCCCCACTTTCCAGCTATAACCTGCTTCCACAGAGACAGTTACGCCATTGGAACGGTAAGTTTCTCCAGTAAGGGACTCTCCCTTCACGCTATTATTGAACCAATTATATTGGCCCCAAAGATCAACGTACGCGCCTGGATTATCATCACCATCTTGCAACCAGGTACCATAGATTCCTGCACTGTAACCATTTACAGAACTTCTGGCAGAATAGTCGTTAATATGATTCCGCGTTTTACCGTTTTGGTTCGCATTGTAGTGGCATAGTGAATTTGGCCACCTGAATA
>NZ_SZXN01000017.1:175-2225 GCF_005281195.1 Citrobacter sp. wls613 | reverse complement strand
AGCGGGGGTTGGGTCGGCGGCGAAGGCGCTGGCGCACAGCGCCAGGCCCGTCAGCGGCATGAGCGCGCGGATGCTGCGCCAGCCTTCGTTCACGTTGTTCATACCTGTTCCTGTTATTAAGGGTTACTTGCCGTCATCACGCCGGTGTCGCCTGCCGCTTTATGCAGGTCGGACACCACGGAGAGCGCGGCGGCTTCTGCCAGCGCGCTGACCGAACGGGTGTTGACGTCATTCGGCAGATAGCTGGTGTATTTCTGGTAGGCGACCTGCGCGCCCTGGGCGTTATAGACCGCCATTTCCCACACGCCGCGCTGCGAGCCTGACGCGCGTTCAAGGTTGAGGTTCATTTGCAGTTTCACGCTGTCGGCGCCGTTGCCCTGCACCAGCTGGTTGGCGGCCAGCACATGGGTGACCGACTGATAAATCGCGCTCTTGTTGACGCCCGCTGGCAGGCGGCCCAGGGTGACGCTGACCGGATGGCGGGAAACTACCGCGTCGGCGCTCTGGGTGAAGACCTGCTTCTCGCCCGCCACCAGGCTCTGGTTGATTTCACGCGACAGGGTCGGCAGATCGCTGCTGGTCACCTTTTCCGGCAGCAGGTCGATGCCTACCGAGTTCAGCACGCGGCCATAGGCGGACTGCGCCTGCGCGTAGGAGGCGGCTTCCTGGAAGCGGGAGACGATGGAGCGCGCCTGGGTGCGCAGGGATTCCAGGTCGCTTGAGAGCGAGTTGTCGGAACCGGCGCGGGAGATGCTCGCCAGACGCTGGTCGACGCGGGCGGACTCCTGGGCTATCTGGTAGTCGTACACCGCGAGCTTGTAGCGCTCAACCGAGACGCGCACCTGAGTCAGCACCGCCATGCTCAGCGCCATACGGCGGGCATTGTCGGTGGCCAGGCGCGCGTCGTTGGTGCGGCTGATGGCCGGCGCGCTCAGCAGCTTGAACAGGTTCATGGAAACGCCCACGCCGCCCTGCACCCAGCTGTTGTTGTAGAGGTAGCTGTTGGAGTCGTAGCTGATGCCGCCGAACAGATTCAGGTTCGGGAACAGCGAGGCGATCTGGCGTTTGGTTTCCAGCACGTCGATGCGGGTTTTGTAATCTTCTTCACGCAGCTCTGGGCGGCGTTCCAGCGCCATCTGCTCAAGCGTATCAAGCTGGCTTGGCACGCCGGAAAGCGCCGGATTGGCGACGTCCTGTAAGGTGAAGTCGGTGGTGGACGGCAGGTTCAGCAGGGCGGCCAGCTCGCTTTTCGCCATCTGCATCTCCTGGCGCTTCTGGTTCAGCAGCGCCACCGCGTCGAGCAGGGCGCGCTGGTACTCCAGGCCCTCGACCGGCGGCAGAATGCCTGCGCGCTCCGCTTCGCGGGTTTTCTCAAGCGCGGTCTGGATCTCTTCGGCCAGCGGCTGCGCTTCGCTCAGCAGACGCTGTGCGCCCAGCGCGCGCCAGTACGCGTCGCGCACCTCCTGGACAATATTCTGCAATACCTTGCGGCGACGCTCTTCGGCGATGTTGACGTTATCCGCCTGCTGCTTCGCGCGGTAGTAGCTCATGCCGAAATCGAGCACGTCCCAGGAGAAGGTGGCGTCGGCCAGCAGGTGCTCGCGCTCTTCAGAGGTGGACGGACGCAGGCTGACGACCCGGTCTTCGATACCGACGCTGGTGCCGCCGGAATCGTTGTCGCGCCAGCGGTAGCCGGCATCGGTCATCAACTTCGGCAGCATATCCTGCTGGGAGATATCCAGGATGCCGCGCGACAGGGCGGTTTCCATCATCTTCAGGCGGTAGTCGAGGTTGTATTTCAGCGCGCGGGCCATGGCGTCTGACAGGGTCAGCGGACCAGAGACCGGCTGCTGGTCGCGGTACATGGCGGCGCGGTCGGCGCTGACGCGCGCGCCGATTTCATCCTGGGTCAGCGGTTCAGGTTTAATGGTGCCGCAACCGCTTAACAGCAGCGCGGAAACCAGTGCGGCGACAGGGGCGAGCAGAGGCGCAGAACGTACGGCAGTCGGGGTTACGGCAGTTAAAGTCGTCATCATTGTTATGCTTAAAG
>NZ_SZXN01000017.1:0-124 GCF_005281195.1 Citrobacter sp. wls613 | reverse complement strand
GGCGCCGCCGGTGTAAAAGGTTTTTGGAGTTGCGCGATTAACGATGCGGTGTGGCGCCTCCCACGGTGACCGGTTCCGGCGCGGCGACGCGGTTACGGGCCAGCGCGTCGACCTGCGCCGCCAG
>NZ_SZXN01000018.1:3657-3984 GCF_005281195.1 Citrobacter sp. wls613 | reverse complement strand
GAAGAAATGACCTGCTTATTCGCACCTTCCCTAACATTTTCATTATCAGCGATGCGGTGACAATCCCCTGTTTAATTGAGGCTGCCAGGTACAATATTTTATCCCTGCGCGCCTCAATGTCTTTGAGATTCAGGCTGGTTGTTGATATGACGGACTGTTTCCCGGAATAACGCTCGGCCTTTTGATGAATAACCAGCCGCTTCTCATGAATATCCCGGATCCTTGGCGAAAAAGCGAATCCCAGCAGATGCATCAGGGTGAAAACATGCTCAGTGAAGCCCGCTGTATCGGTGTAATGTTCGGTAATTTTCAGATCACTTTCGCATT
>NZ_SZXN01000018.1:3307-3606 GCF_005281195.1 Citrobacter sp. wls613 | reverse complement strand
CGAGCGCCTCCAGTTCCGTCTGGCTGCCAGCATGGCGTTGGCACCTATCTCCGCCAGCCGCAGGGCGGCCTCGTGGCCGAAACAACTCGACATGCCAGTGATGACAATCGTGGCGTTTTGCAGACAATTTTTTGCATAACCACACCTCCGGAAACAGAAACCAACGAGTCTTGCGAGCATCAGCTGCACGCCTGCAAGTAATATAACCTCCGGGTCCAGTTGCAGAACACCGAACAGACTAACAAAACGTAGGTGCCAGTTTGCTCTGGCGAAACGGGGTTTAACCTAAAACCGCGGTG
>NZ_SZXN01000018.1:1191-3264 GCF_005281195.1 Citrobacter sp. wls613 | reverse complement strand
AGGCCAGGCGGCCTGGCGCGAAAATCGCACGCTAACCCTCTTTACCAAAGCCAGTTTGCTGGATAAGCATCAGCATAACGCTGTTGACCCAGCCGTGAGCCAGGCTCTGGCGGTCACTCGCCACGTCAACACGTACCAGTTGCTCTTTGCTGACCGGCGCGGCGGAGATGCCTTCGATCACTACCCGGTACCAGACGGCGGCGGGACGGAGTTCGTTGGCGGGCGCAACCGGGTTCAGCGCCACCGGGCCGCCGTGACTCTGCGCCAGCATCAGATTAGGCAGACGGCGGATGGCGTCGTGGTCGATGGTCACTACCGCGCCTGCGAGCGGCTGCCAGCGGCCCTGCTGATAAACCCGCGCCGTCGCGCCGTCGCGCAGGCGGGCCAGGTCGGTTTCGCTGACCAGCGCCTTCACGCGCCAGCGGTGGGTGTCGATCACGCTTGCGATGCGGGTGCCAGGCGAGACCCAACTGCCGGGGCGCAGGGTCTGCTCAACGTCATGCACCACGCCATCCTCCAGCGCCACCAGCTGGAGCCGCTGAAGCTCAACGGCGCTGGCCCGCTGTTGAATGGCGTACTGGCGCGCCATCTGGTCGGCGACCACCTGCTTCGCCGCGCCGTTTTTATCGAGCGCCATCGCGCCGCGGGCGCTGGTCTGCCACGCCTGGCTTAGCGCCAGCGCCTTATCCTGCTCGTCCGCCGGGACGGGGGCCACCAGTTCAAACAGCTTCTGGCCCGCCTTGACCTGCTGGCCTTCCTGCACCAGCACCTTGTCAAGCTGGGCGGCATAGGGCGTGTAAACCGGCTGCGCCACGCCCGCCTCCATCACGCCGTGCAGGGAGACCTGCCCGGACCAGGGCAGAAAGACCGAAAGCCCCAGCGCGAGTGCGACGGCGACAAGGCGCAGCAGGCGCGCCGGAGCGATTTCCCGGCGGCGCGCGCGCCAGATTTTGAGTTCGCGAAACATCGGTTGCACCACAAAAGTGACTATCTCAATAAAAAACAGCACCAGCCCGAGCGCCTTAAAAAAGGCGTTGTAGACCACCAGCGCGATGCCGACGAACAGCAGTAGCCGGTAAACCCAGGTGGCGAAGGCGAAAAGGGTGAGGAAGCGGGCAAAGGCGGGCGAGACGTTATCCGGGATCGGATCCTCAAGCCCCAGCAGGTGCCAGCGCAGCCAGCGCTTCGCCCAGTTGCCCGCCCGTTCGTGCAGGCCAGGGTAGTCCAGCGTATCGCTGAGAATAAAGTAGCCGTCAAAGCGCATAAACGGGCTGGCGTTCACCGCCACCGTCAGCACCCAGGCGGTGGTGGCGAGAAAGAACAGCGCGCCTTTAACGTTGCCTTCCGGCGCGAAGCTCCAGAACAGCGTCGCCCAGGCCGCCAGCATCAGCTCGGCCATAATGCCCGCGCTGGCGATGGAGAGCCGGTGGCGGGACTGCGACAGCTTCCAGCTCTCTCCGGTATCGGTGTAGGCCATCGGCCACATCACCAGCAGCGCCACCCCCATATGGCCGACGCGTACGCCGTAGCGGGTCGCCATAAAGGCGTGCCCCAGTTCGTGCCAGCATTTGGAGAGGATCAGCGCCACCGCGAAGGCCAGCGCCCCGTTCCAGCTCAGGGCGCCGTGCAGCGCGGCCTCGACGTTATCCCACTGGCGCGCGGCCAGAACGACGCCTGCCAGCGCGGCGACGGCGGTCAGCAGTAGAAACGGCGCGCTGAAAAGCCACTCCACCCACGGCAGCATGCGGCGCAGGGCTTTCTCCGGGCGCACCAGCGGCAGGCGGATAAACAGGTAGCCGTGCAGAATACGCCGCCAGAGCGAGCCGCGCGCTTTGAACGCGCCGCGGCGCAGCAGCTGTTGCTGCTGTAAAAAGCCCAGGAACTGCAACACATCCTGTTCGTCCACCGTCATGGTGGTCTCCTGGCTGATGCTGTCGGCAATCGCCTGCGGCGCGCCGAGCGGCCAGCGGCGCAGCATCTCCAGCTCCAGCCAGCCCAGGCGGAAATAGAGGTTGCGCACCGGGTCGGCCAGATGCCAGGCGGGCGAGCCGTCGCGGTTGTTGCCCGCCGGGT
>NZ_SZXN01000018.1:995-1159 GCF_005281195.1 Citrobacter sp. wls613 | reverse complement strand
GCGCAGCGGCGGCAGCGGCTGCGGCTGCGCAAGAGCTGTCCCGCCCGCAGGCGGGAGCGTCGCGGCTGTTTGCATATCAGAATCCACACCAGGCGCGCAGCGTCGCCAGCGGACGACGGAAAATCAGATAACCGAGCAGGCTCCAGTCGCCGGAGACGCGGGCC
>NZ_SZXN01000018.1:262-965 GCF_005281195.1 Citrobacter sp. wls613 | reverse complement strand
GCCCTGCAAGCCGATACGGGCGGCGCTGGACGGGTCGGTTACGGTGCCGCGCAGCAGGTAGCTCGCGACGCCGTTCGGCGCTTCCACCGTCTCGTAACCGGCGTAATCCAGCCGCGCGGTCAGCGGGTGCAGCGGGGCGACCTTAAGAAATACGGTCATCGCCGCGTGCGGGTTCAGGTTGGTGGATTCCGCCGCAGGCGCCCAGGCGCGCACGCCGAGCTTCGTCGGGTCCGCCAGCAGGCCGATGCGCTCGCCGGTCTGTACCGGACGGCCCGCCCAGTCGTCCGGGTCGGTGTAGACAAACACGCCGCTGCTGCGGGCGCGGATCGACAGCTTCTCCAGCTCGCGCTGCAACGAGGCAACCTGCACCTTTTGCTCGCGCCATTTGCCTTCGGTCAGAGCCAGTTCCGCACGGGCGTTCGGGTCTTCAATCGCCTGCTGAGACGCCTGATGCATATTGACGGTGGCGGTCGCCAGCTCCGCCTGAGCAATGGCGAGACGGTTTTTTAGAGTCGTATCATCCAGCTCCGCCAGCACCTGTCCGGCCACGACCGGCGTGTTCGGCGGCACCTTCATCTGGTGAATCACCCCGTCGCTCGGCGCGGCGATCACTTCGCTGTTAAGCGAAATCACCTCGGCGGGCACCAGCGTGTATTCCCGAATCGGGATCAGCATAACCAGCAGCAGAAGCAGCAACACGAGA
>NZ_SZXN01000018.1:0-206 GCF_005281195.1 Citrobacter sp. wls613 | reverse complement strand
GGCGGGCAGCAGCCGTTGCAGGCGAGAAGGCCGCGCCACCAGCGCCCACCAGGCGTAGCCGTACAGGTTCGCCAGCTGGAGCAGGGCGTATTCGGGGCTTTCGACGCCAAGCTGCGTCGGCCACGGGGTATCGCGGGCCAGCAGCAGCAGGGCGTGCAGCTTGCCGTCCGGGCCGGTCAGCGCCAGCACCCAGACGTGGCCCGGCA
>NZ_SZXN01000019.1:13678-13946 GCF_005281195.1 Citrobacter sp. wls613 | reverse complement strand
CGCGTCGACCTGCGCCGCCAGTGACGGCGCGCCTGGTCGGGCGGCGGCTTGCGGCACGATCACCACGCCCGGCGCGGCGGCGTGAGCCTGCTTCGCATCAGGGGTTTTCTCGCCGCGCTCCTGCTGCACGGTGGTTCTTTCGTTGATGCGCTCGTTAAGCGGCGGACGTTCCGGCGCGTTTTCCAGCACGGGCGCAGGCTGTACGGATTTATTCAGCGAGAAGTGGCTGAAGTGATCGCCCAGCAGCTGCGAACCGATACCGGTGGCG
>NZ_SZXN01000019.1:11447-13642 GCF_005281195.1 Citrobacter sp. wls613 | reverse complement strand
GTGTTCACCACGCTGCGTTGCAGCGTGGTGTTTACCCAGCGGGTAAAGAGAATGCCGTCTTCCAGCACCGGCGTGCCGTTGTCATTCATGCCGCGGCCCAGCTCGGTAATTTTGCGGTTCAGCTCCACCTCGCGAGAGAACTGGTCGCTGTACACGCCGTAGATGGCGGGCAGGATAAACAGACCCGGCGAATACGGCTGATCGAGCGACAGCTCGTAGTTGGTGTAGTAGCTCGGGAAGTGCTGATCGCCTGTGCGTACCGACTGCGGCGGCGTCACGCCGTGAATAACGATGGTCAGCTGCGCCTGGCTGGTATTGCCGTCGGCGTCGGTAATGGTGTAAGTGAACACCTCGCTCAGGGTGGCGTTGGCGTCCAGCGACGCCACGCGGCTGTTGCTGCGGTTCAGCACATAGCTGTAGTTGCCGCGGGCGTCGAGCGTCAGGGCGCCGAACTCGCCCAGGCTTACGCCGCCGACCGCGCCCGCGCGGTTGAGGTTCACGGAGGAAATCGCGCTCACCGGGCCGCCCGCCGCGGCGCCGTCTGCGCCGATAGCGTCGTTGCTAAAGACGTTGCCCGACGCCGCCTGCTGGCCGCGATCCTGGTCGATGCTGTTGTCGTCCGCTGCCGCGACCGGCGCGTCGTTGAGAATATTGACGCGCAGCAGGCCCGGCGCGCGGGTCTGCTGGCCGTTGACGGAGAACCGAATCTCTTCGCGGGTGGTGGATTCGCCCGGCTGGTTAACCGCCTGGGTCAGCGTGAAGCGGTATTGCAGCGTCGCGCGGCCTTCGCCGTCCACCTGGAAACCGGTGAGCGACAGCACGCCGTCCGGCGTTGCGATATCCACTGGCGCCTGGGCGCTCAGCGCCTGGAGCTGCGCAAGCGTCAGGGTCTGGCCGCCAATGGTCAGGCTTTCCACCGGCTCCAGCGACAGTACGGCCATCGCGCCCGTGGTGGTTTGCGCGCCGCTGGCCGTATCGACCAGACCTGCCTCTTTCACCCACGCCTCGGCTACGGGGTTCACCAGCAGGCGCAGTTCGCCCGTGGCGGTGCCGCCGTCGTTGCCGTCGCTCAGGGTGTAGTTCAACACTGGCGTAAAGCCGGACCAGCCGCTTGCCGGGGTAAACAGATAGCTGCCGTCGCGGTTAACCACCAGCGTGCCCTGGCCCGGGATCGTAATGATGTCCCCCGGCGCGTAGGTCGCGCCGCCGACGGTGATCTCCGCCACGTGCAGCGGGTCGCTGTCCGCGTCGCGGTCGTTGGTCAGCAGATTGCCGCTGACCGGCGTTTCCGGCAGGGTGCTCGCTTTATCCGCCACCGCGACCGGCGGGGTGTTGGTGACCTCAAGCGTGACCTGGGCGGTTTCGGTGACGCCGCCGCTGGTGACGGTATAGGTGAAGGTATCCTGGCCGACATAACCCGTATTCGGCTGGTAGACCACCTTGCCGTTTTCAATGGTCACCGTGCCGTGCGCGCCGTTGGTGACGCCGGTAATAGCGCGGTCGGCGTTACTGAAGCTGTCGTTGCCGAGCGCGTCAACGGTGACCGGGTCGCCTGCATGGGTGGTGGCGCGGTCATCTTTCACATCCACGACCGGCGTAACGGTGATAACGAGCAACGCGGTAGCGGTGCCGCCGTCGTTGCCGTCGCTGACCGTATAGGTCACCACCGGCGCCGTGCCGTTCCAGTCGGCGACTGGCGTGAAGCGGTAGCTGCCGTCGCGGTTAACGGTCAGCGCGCCGACGCCCGCCAGCTGGACGGTGTCGCCCGGCTGAGCAGTCTGGCCGCCGACGGTAAAGCCCGCAATGTGCAGCGGGTCGCCGTCCGGGTCGCGGTCGTTGGTCAGCAGTTCGCCGCCAATAGCGGTGTCTTCCGGCGTGGTGACGATTTCACCGTCGGCCACCGGCACGGTATTGGTCATCACGACGCTCACGGCGGCGGTTTCGGTGACGCCGCCGCTGGTGACGGTATAGGTGAAGGTGTCCTGGCCGACGTAGCCCGCGTTTGGCGTATAAACCAGCTGCCCGTTTTCAATAGCGACGGAGCCGTGCGCGCCCTGGGTCACGCCGGTAATGGCCTGGTCCGGGTTAACGAAGCGGTCGTTGCCGATCGCATCAATCGTCACCGGCACGCCTGCGTGGGTGGTGGCGCTGTCATCTTTCACGTCCGCTACCGGGGTGACGGTGATGGCGAGCGT
>NZ_SZXN01000019.1:8443-11437 GCF_005281195.1 Citrobacter sp. wls613 | reverse complement strand
TAGCGGTGCCGCCGTCGTTGCCGTCGCTGACCGTGTAGGTTACTACTGGCGCCGTGCCGTTCCAGTCGGCCACCGGCGTAAAGCGGTAGCCGCCGTTGCGCTCAATGGTCAGCTCGCCGACGCCCGGGAGCCGCGCGGTATCGCCCGGCTGATAAGTCTGGCCGCCGACGGTGAAGCCCGCGATAAACAGCGGATCGCCGTCCGCGTCACGGTCGTTGAGCAGCAGGTCGCCGCGCGCCTCGTAATCTTCCGGCGAAGCCACTGTCTCGCCCGTTGCGACCGGCACGCTGTTGGTCAGGGTGACGGTGACGTTGGCGGTTTCGCGAACGCCGCCGCTCTCCACGGTGTAGGTGAAGGTATCCTGGCCGACATAGCCTGCCACAGGACGATAAACCAGCTGGCCGTTTTCAATGGTCACCGAGCCGTGCTGGCCCTGATCCACATCGATAATCGCTTTGTCGGCATTGCTGAAACTGTCGTTATGCAGCGCATCGATAGTGACCGCAACACCCGCATGGGTGCTGGCCGTATCGTCCTTCGCGTCCGCCACCGGCGTTACGCTAAAGGCGAGCGTGGCGGTGGAGACGCCGCCGTCTTTGCCGTCGCTGATGGTGTAGGTCGCGGCAGGCGGCACGCCGTTCCAGTCGGCCACTGGCACAAAGGTGAAGCTGCCGTCGGCGCGGATCGTCAAATCGCCATAGCCTGCCAGCGTCGCGGTGTCGCCCGCGAGGTAGCGGGTGCCGCCGACGGTAAACTCCGTCACGGCGAGGGCGTCGCCATCGTCATCGTGGGCGTTAGTCAGCAGGTTCTGCGCCGCAGTGCTGTTAAGCGTGGTGTCTTCCGGCGTGGAAATCGTCGGTACGCTGGTCAGACGCGGCGCCACGTTGGTGACGTCCACGGTAACGGTCGCGGTTTCGGTTTTGCCGCCGCTGGTGACGGTGTAGTCGAAGGTGTCGCTGCCGACATAGCCCGCGTTCGGGCGGTAGACGAGCGTGTTGTTCTCAATCGTCACCGTTCCGTGGGCGGCAGCGGTGACGCCGGTAATCGTCTGGTCGCTGTTGCTGAAGCTGTCGTTGTCGAGCGCGTCGATCACCACCGGCACATCGGCATGGGTGCTGACGCTGTCGTTGACCGCATCCGCGATCGGGTTGACGGTAAGTAAGAGCGTCGCCACGCTAAATCCGCCGTTGCCGTCGCTTACCTGGTAAAGGATCGGCTGCACGGCGCCGTTCCAGTCGGCGACTGGCACAAAGGTATAGCTGCCGTCGGCGTTAATGGTCAGGTCGCCCATGCCTGCAAGCGTCGCGGTCTGGCCCGCCGCGTAAATCTGCGTACCGGTACTGAACTGCGTGATGGCAAGAGCATCATTGTCATCATCGCTGTCGTTAGCCAGCAACCCGGTGGCGGCGCTGCGCGTCAGGGTAGTGTCTTCCGCAGTCCACGTAAAATCATCGTGCGCCACCGGCGCAATGTTGGCGATGGTGACATTAACGGTCGCGGTTTCCGTTACGCCGCCGCTGGTGACGGTATAGGTAAAGCTGTCAGTGCCGTTAAAGCCCGCGTTCGGGGTATAGCGCACCTTGCCGTTTTCAATCGCCACCGAGCCGTTATTGCCCTGGGTGACGGCGGTAACGGCTTTGTCGCTGTTGCTGAATCTGTCGTTCGCCAGCACGTCGATGACTTTCGCCACGCCCGCGTGGGTGGTGGCGTTGTCGTCAACGGCGTCAGGGATCGCATTGTACTGAATGGTGAGCGTCGATGTGACGCTGCCGTTATCCCGGCCGTCCGTTGCCGTGTAGGTCACCACCGGTACGTTGCCGTTCCAGTCAGCCACCGGAATAAACGTCACGCTGCCGTCAGAAGTAATAGTCAGGCTTCCGTACCCCGCCAGATTGGCCGTCTCGCCTGCCTGCCAGGTGGTACCGTTGACGGTAAAATCGGTCACCGTCAGGGTGTCGCCGTCGGCGTCGCTGCTGGTATCTAATAAAAGGCCAGGGATACCGATCGGCGAGTCTTCACCGTTAATCGCTGTCCAGTGGGGCAGCGTCGGCGCGCTGTTGGTCAACGTCAGATAAACCGTGGCGGTCTCCTCGATACCGCCGCTGGTGACGGTATAGGTGAAGCTGTCGTTGCCGACGTAGCCGCTGGTCGGGGTGTAAACCACCTGGCCGTTGCTGATGCTAACCGTACCGTGCGCGCCGTCGGTGACGCCGGTAATCGCTTTGTCGCCGTTGGTGAAGCCGTCGTTGGTCAGGACATCGACCGTGACCGGGGCGCCCGCATGGGCTGTCCGGCTGTCGTCATGGGCGTCCTGCACCGGCGTGACGGTAATATCGAGGGCGGCGGTTTGCACGCCGTTGTCGCGCCCGTCGGTGACCTCATAAGTGACCTGCGGCACGCTGCCGTTCCAGTCGGCGACCGGAACAAAGGTATAGCTGCCGTCGGCGTTGATGGTCAGCGCGCCATAGCCCGCAAGCGTCGCGGTCTGGCCTGCGGCCCACGTCGTTGCGCCCACCGTAAATGCGCTGACTTTCAGCGTATCGCCGTCCGGGTCGCTGGCGCCGTTCAGCAGATTCTGCAAAGCCGTGCTGGTCAGCGTCTGGTCTTCCGCTGTGCTGGCGGTTTTGCCGACAACCCCGGTCGGCGCACCGTTCGTTAACGTTACGGTGACGTTCGCGGTTTCGGTTTTGCCGCCGCTGGTAACGGTATAAGTGAAACTATCGGTGCCGACATAGCCGTCGTTCAGGGTGTAAACCACCTTGCCGTTGCTGACGGTCACCGTACCGTGCGCGCCGTTGGTGGTGGCGGTAATGGCTTTGTCGCTGTTGGCGAAGCTGTCGTTATTAAAGACATCAATCACCAGCGGGTCGCGCCCGTGGCCGGTCTGGCTGTCGTTAAACGCATCCTGCACCGGCGTAACGGAGATATCGAGCGTCGAGGTGACGTCGCCGTTGGTGCGACCGTCGGTGATGGTGTAGGTCACCTGCGGCACGT
>NZ_SZXN01000019.1:6636-8433 GCF_005281195.1 Citrobacter sp. wls613 | reverse complement strand
ACCGGAACAAAGGTATAGCTGCCGTCGGCGTTGAGGGTCAGCGCGCCGTAGCCCGCAAGCGTGGCGGTCTGGCCGGCGGCCCAGGTGGTATTGCCCACCGTAAACGATTTCACCGTCAGCGCGTCGCCGTTCAGGTCGCTGGCGCCCGTCAGCAGATTTTCGCCGTTGGTAAGCGTTGTGTCTTCCGCCGTGCTGCCGGTTTTAGCCAGGCCGACCTGCGGCGCGTCGTTGACCAGAGTGAGGGTGACCGTCGCGGTTTCGGTTTTGCCGCCGCTGGTGACGGTATAGGTGAAGGTATCGGTGCCGACATAGCCGCTGGTCGGCGTGTAAATCACCTGGCCGTTGCTGATGCTAACCGTACCGTAAGCGCCGTTGGTCTTGCCGGTAATCGCTTTATCGCCGTTGCTGAATTTATCGTTGGCGAAAACGTCGATGGTCACCGGCGTACCCGCGTGGGTCGTCAGGCTGTCGTCAAAGGCGTCTTTTACCGGCGTGACGGTTATCTTCAACTGCGCCGTGGTCGCGCCGTTGGTGCGGCCATCAACCACCCGGTAGGTCACCGTCGGCACCGTACCGTTCCAGTCGGCGACCGGGACAAAAGTATAGCTGCCGTCGGCGTTGATGGTCAGTTTGCCATACCCGGTGAGGTCGGCGGTCTGGCCTGCGGTAAACACCGTGCCGACGCCGCTGACGGAGTAGTTAAGAATGCTCAGCGTATCGCCATCAGGGTCGGAATCGTTCAGCAGCAGGTTTTGCGCGGCGGAGCTGGTCAGCGTCGTATCTTCCGGCGTGCTGACGTTTTCACCCTGGGTGACCGGGGCGGCGTTATT
The DNA here is from genome assembly GCF_005281195.1 of Citrobacter sp. wls613. Classification (NCBI taxonomy): domain Bacteria; kingdom Pseudomonadati; phylum Pseudomonadota; class Gammaproteobacteria; order Enterobacterales; family Enterobacteriaceae; genus Citrobacter; species Citrobacter sp. wls613. Next base: position 7,603 of record NZ_SZXN01000019.1, on the reverse strand, counting down.
CATCTGAATCGTGACCGTCGCGGTTTCGGTCACGCCGCCGCTGGTGACGGTATAGGTGAACGTATCGCTGCCGACGTAGCTCGTGGTGTTAGGGGTATAAATCACCTTGCCGTTGTCGATAACCACGGAACCATAAACGCCCTGGGTGACCGCCGTGATCGCTTTATCGCTGTTGCTGAAGCTGTCGTTGCCCAGCACGTCGATGGTTTTCGCCTCGCCCGAATGGGTGGCGGCGGTGTCGCTCACCGCGTCCGCCACCGCTGTAATGCTCATGCTGATGCTCTGCGCCGTGCTCCAGTGGCTGGTCTGGCCGCTGTTGAAGGCGCTTTGCAGATCCTGCGTGCTGCCCGCGGCGCTGACGCCGGTATCGGCGGAACTGGTGCTGTCGGAGACGCGCACCGTCAGGCCGCCCGGCACCGCGCCGTTGTAGTCGGCCAGCGGCACAAAGCGCAGCTGGGTCGAGGCGAGCAGCACCAGCGCGTTGGTTTCGCTGTAGCTTGTGCCAAGCGCAGTCCAGGTCGTGCCGTTGGTAGAGTACTCCCAGTGGCCGAGGCTTGCGTCGGTGGTGTTGCCGACGATCGCCACATAGCCGATAGCGCCGCTGGCCTTGTCGCCGCCAGCAATTCCCGTCTGGTTGTCGGCGGCGTCGCTGTAGCTGCCAAGAATAGAGGTCAGCGTTTTGCCAACTGGCGTATCTTCCTGCATGGTCAGCGGCGTCGCGCTAATCGTCGGACGGTCGTTGACGTTAGTGACGCTGGTTGAGAGGGTGACCATCGCTGCGCTATAGCGTGAACTACTGCCGTTGGTTGCCGTTGATACAGTCTGGCCGCTGGTCAGCGACCCTGTCGTTGCGGTGGTGTCGCCGTTGTTGTTGGTTTCCACCAGACGTACTTTCAAGGCAGCAGGCGTCCCGAAGAAGTCAGCGGCAGGTACAAAGCGGACTTTGGCCGTTGCATCCAGCAGCAGG
>NZ_SZXN01000019.1:4648-6587 GCF_005281195.1 Citrobacter sp. wls613 | reverse complement strand
CGGTGCGGCTGCCAATGGCAGCCCAGGTCGTGCCGCCATCGGTGGAGTATTGCCATTCGCCCTGCGCGCTGTTGACTGACAGGTTAGTGATAGCCACGCCCCAGAAACTGTCAGCGCTGGTGCCGCCGGTTGCCGTAATGGACGCATTGTTGACCTGATCGTTCGGGTCCGAGAAGTTACCGGCAAACAGGTTGGCAATGGTGTCGCCGGTAATCGCTGCGGCGCTGGTGTCTTCGCTCACCGGGGCCAGCGTCTGGGTAGCGCCGCCCAGCACGACCAGCACGACCGGGGCATCGTTCGACGGTTTCACGGTCACGCTAAAGGTACGGGTGGTGACCAGCGCGGCGGAGGTGTCATCGGCGTAGCTGATGTCGCCCGGGTTCGCGTTCGGGTTATTGCTGTCGCCGGTAAGCGTGGTCGGGCGGCTGCCGTGGTTGGCGTTATCGTTCACCACTACGGTGACGTTAAAGGTGCCGTTCCAGTCGGCGGCGGTGACGCCCGCGTTGGTCGGCAGGTTCACCGTCAGGTTAGCGAGGCGGCTGTTGATCTGCGAAAGCGTGCCGGTAAGTGTGAAGCTGGTGGTGTTGACGCCGCCCGCATCAACGGTGCCGCCCGTCCCGCCAATCGTTTTAAAGGTAAAGCCGCCCGGCAGAGTGACCGTCACCGTCAGGCTGGCGCTGTCGGCGTCCGGGTCCGCCACGGTAATGGCGGGCAGGGCGACGGTCGTTGAGCCTTCGTTGACTGACTTGTCCGTCACCGTGATGGTCGCCGGATCGTTGACGTCGCTTGGGAAGACGCTGCGCCATGCGGTACTGACGTTCTGGCTCAGGCCGGAAGGCAGCGCGCCGTAAGGGTCGATAGCCGTGGTCGGCACCGCCGCGACGCCGGTGACGGCATCGTTCTGGCCGCCGTTGGCGCTGTTGGCGCTTGTCAGGTTGCCAGAGGCGTCGCGCAGGCGATCGTCGGCAATCACTTCCACACGCCAGGCGTTATCGGCGTTCGACAGGGCGGAGCCGGTCATGGAGACGGTCAGCGCCGCCAGGTACGCGTTCACCTGGCTCAGCGTGCCGCGGATCACCAGTGCGGACTCGCTGCCGTTATAGACGCTGTCAATCGTCACGCCGGACGTTGTGTTGCCGGAGCTAATGGTGATGTCGGATACGCCGGCGTTACTGTACTGCGCGGCGGTCAGCGGCACGCCGCTGGCGTCGGTGATGCGCACCGTCACCTGCATAAAATCGGTTTCGCCGTCGGCGATATTGCCGCCGTCGGTGTAATCCGGGTCGGAAATCACAAAGCCGCCGACTTTGGTGCCGTCGACTACCGCCGGATCGCTGTTGAGGTAAACCGTACCGCCCGTTGCAGAGACAACCGGCGCGTCGTTCACCGGCACAATGGTGAGGTTCAGCGTCTGGTCGGCCGGGTCGGCCTGCACGGTGTCGCCGATATGCGAGTCGCCGTCGTCCAGATGCAGGGTGATGGTGACATCGCCCGCCGCTGCGCCGTTCAGGTCGTGGTTGACGTTGGCGCCGCTCTGCCAGGTGAGGCCGAGCGCCGCGTCGTTCAGCAGCGCTTCAATGTCGCTGGCGCGACCGGTCAGCGTCAGCGTGCCGGAGTTGTCGCCGGAAATCGTAACCGGCTGGCTGCCGGCGGCGCTGGCGGTGGCGCTGGTGTTCACGTCCGCGCCGCCGATGCCGAGGGTGCCGGACGGCGCGGTGATGGTGACGGTCACCGGCGTGCCGAAGGCGGCGGATTCGGTGTCCTGCACCACGATATTGCCGCCGATAAAGCTTGCCTGATCTTCATAAACGGTACGGTCCAGGTTGGTCACGGTCAGCGTGCCCGGATCGTTGATTTCCGAGGCGCGAATGGTGACGGACGCCGCGCTCAGGTTGCCGCTTTTTTCCGGTACGGAGGCGCTGTACCAGTTGTACTCGGT
>NZ_SZXN01000019.1:0-4605 GCF_005281195.1 Citrobacter sp. wls613 | reverse complement strand
CGTCGACGGCGGTGGCCGCCGCGCCTCTGCCAGGCGTCGCGGGCTGGTTCAGCGTGCCGCCGTTAGCGCCTGCCGTCAGCGTGCCGCTTGCGTCGCGCAGGCGGTCATCGGCGATAGTCTGCACCTGATAGGTGGCGTTGCGGTCGGTTCTGAAGGTCACCGTCAGGCCCGCCAGCGCCGCGTTCACCTGGGCGCGGGTGCCGCTCAAGACCAGATAGTCGTGCTGGCCGCCGTGGGCGGTAGAGATCGTCGCGCCGCTGCCGGTCGCGTAACCCAGGGTCACGTCGCTGTATTCGCTGGCCACGAAGGCGCTGCCGTCCGCATGCAGCAGACGCACGGTCACCTGCAAATAATCGCTCTCGCCATCGGTCACGCCGTCTGTCAGATCCCCATCTTTGACCGAGAAGCCCGGCAGGGCGTTGCTCGTCGCCGTGGCGCTGGCGATGTTCTTGATGCCCGACGGCGCGGTCACTTCCGGCGCGTCGTCGGTCGGGCGGGTGTAGATCCAGAACGCGTTGCCGGTCTGCTCTTTGTCGCCGTCAGAAATCGTGAAGGTGAACTTATCGTCCGGGGTGGCGGGTTCGCTGTTGCCGCTGCCTTCGGTGCCGTCGTTCAGGTAGTAAATGTACCCGTTCGCCACATCCTGCTGGGTGAAGGAGGAGCCTTTGCCGATGGGGCTGAAGTTCACACCATCTTTGGAATAGGCCAGGGTGCCGTGGGTCGGCGTGCCGGTGATGGTGTACTGCACCTGCATTGAGCTGCTGTCGGAATCGTAGGCTTGCAGCATGGCGCTGGTTATCTGGCCATAGCTTCCTTCGGTGACGTACAGCGGGTTGTTGACTGGCGTGCCGCCAATCAGGTTCGGCGAGCCTGCGGTCACCGTCGGGTCGGCCTGGGTCGGGTCTTTGGCGATCTGCGGCGCGTCGTTGACGTTAGTTATCTGGATTTTCACCGTCGCGTCGCTGGCGGAGGTGGCGCCCCAGCGGTCGGTGGCCGATACGGTAAAGGTGGTGGAGCGCACTTCCGAGCCGTCGCTGACGAAGCGCAGCCCGGTGGTCGAGGCGCTGGCGGTAAGCAGCGAGGCGTTGAGCGTCTGGCCGACGGTAACGTCAACCCACTGCGAGCCGTTGTAGTATTGCAGCGTGCCGCCGTCCGGCAGCGTTTTGATGGTGAACTTCAGGGCGTTGGCGTCGGTCGCGTCGTTGTTATAGGCATAGTTGTTGGCGCTGCCGTCTTTGATCGTCGCGCTCTCTTCCAGCCCGTTGCTGCTGTTGGCGTCGTCCGGGTCGCTTATCGCTATCTGGCCGGTGGTCAGGTAAGCGGTTTCGCCTTCGGCGATTACGGTGGAGGAGGAGCCGGTTACCACCGGCAGATCGTTCACTGGCGTGACGTAGATGTTCAGCGTCGGCGTCCAGATATCGGTCACCGGGTTGCCGTTAGCATCGAGCGTGGTCAGCCCCGCCGAGACAGAGAACGCCGCGGCGTAGACAAAGGTCTCTCCGCCGTCGTGCTGGAAGCGAATATTGCCGCTGTCGAGGTCGGCCTGCGTAAAGGTGGCGTATTCGCCGAGCGTCACCCAGCTGCCGCCGACATTTTTTTGCAGCTCGCCGCCCGTTGCGCCGTTCGAGAAACCAAGGAAGGTATAGACCACCTGCGAGGCGTCCACGCCCGTGGCGGTGTAGCTCAGGCCCGGCACGCTGGAGAAGTCGCCGCTGGTGCCGTTCAGTACGAGGATGCCGCCTTCTTCCACTTCGCCGCGGGCGTAGCCAGAGGTGAAGTCCATGCCCGCCCAGGTGGAATCGCGGTTGGTAATGGTGGTGACGCGATCCGGAATCGTGCCGGGACCGCCGCCCGTGACCACCGCAAGGCCGATGGTAAAGGTAAAGCTGGTCAGCGTTTCGGTGCCCGGCGTGTACACGCCGCCGATGCGGCTGTAGGTCGTGCCGTCGGCGTTCCAGCGCAGCGCAGCGGTGTTGTCCACCACCACAAAGTTGAAGCTGTCGGTGTCACCCGATGCGCTGGCGCTGGCGTACTGCACGTACTGCACTTTGCCGTCGACGATATCCTGCATGGTGAAGGTGCCGCCGTTTTGCAGGCGGTAGCCGTCCAGCGTCAGGTAACCGTGGGTGAGCTTGCTGTCGTCAACGATAAAGCTGAGGTGGTTATCGGTGGAATCCACGTCGCTTGCGCCGATCATCGCAGACGTAAGGGTGACGGCGTTCGCCAGATCGTCCACCTGCGCGTGCAGCGTTACGTTGTCCAGAGTCGGGTCGTCATCCACCGGGCGCACGGTCAGGGTAATGGTGCCGTCGGTGCTGGCCGGCACGCCGGTGCCGCCGCCCTGGTCGGTGACGCGTACGCCAAAGCTGTCGGTGCCCTGGTTTTCACTGCCGTCGTTAGCATAGGTCAGCAGATTGCGATCGGCATAGTCAAAGGTCTGGCCGACGGTGACGGCGACGCCGTTAAACCAGAGCGTGCCGTGGGTCGGCAGGGCGGTAATGGTGAGAGTCAGCGTTGTGTCGCCCGGATCGCCGCCGCCGTCCGCCTCTATATACTGGCCGACGTTGCCGGTGTTGACCGCATTGTTGGGCTGGCCTTCAAAGACCACGCCGCTGCCGCTAAGGGTCGGCGCCTGGTTCTGCGGGGTAATGTTCAGCGTGACGTGGACGGTATCGGACTGCGCCTTCGGCGTCGCGCCGTCGTTGAAGACCGCCGTAAAGCCGTCGGCGGCGTTCTGGTCTGCGCCCGTGGCGGTGTGGACATACTTCACCTTGCCGTCGATCAAATCCTGCTGGGTAAAGATAGAGCCGACGCCCATCCGGTCGCCGTTCAGCGTCAGATAGCCATACTGCGGCAGGTCGGTCAGACCATAGACAATCTGCACGGGCTGCTGGGTGCCCGCCGTTACTTCCGCATCGATGGCGTTAAGGGTCACGGTGGTGATGACGCTGCCGCCCGATTCGATCTCCGGCACGTTCTGGGTGGCGTCGGCCACGCTTACCGGGTCGTTCGACGGGGTCACGGTCACATCGATGGATTTGCTGGTGCTGACGCCCGCGCTGTCGCGCACCGTGACGTCCAGCTTGCCGCTGGCGCCGGTGTTGCCAAGCTCGACGTCAGCGGAGGTAAAGGTGATGCTGTTAAGCCAGGCCTGTGCTTTGCTGGCAGTGCCGGTCATGGTCAGCGAAGCGTTGCTGGTCTGGCTGTCGCTGAGTTTGCCGATGGCGCTGTTGCTCAGGCTCACCGTGACTATGACGGTTTCGCTGGCGTCCGTGGTGCTGACCTGCCAGCCGCTGAGCGTGGCGGTATCGGCGCCTGCGGCGTTAAGGCTGCTCGGCTCGGCGACGGTGATGCCTTTTTCCGGCGCGGTGACTTCCGGCCCGGCCAGCAGGCCGTCGTAATCAAAGGCGAAGGTTTTCGCTTCAATGCTGCCGGTATGGTTTTCCAGCACCCAGTCGCCGGAAAGCGCCGCGCTGCCGGTCATGTCGCTGGAGGCCGCCACGTCCGCCTGAGTCAGTTCGGCGAAGCGGGTGATAAAGGCGTTATCCTGGGCGGAGACGTCGCAGCCGTAAAGCAGGATGTCGCCGCTGTCGCTAAGGCTCGCGCCGATAGCGCTGAGCTGTGAAGACCACGCCGAGAGGTTGTCCGCCGTCAGCACATCGGTGCCAAGCGTAATGGCGTCGGACGCGCCGTGGCTCAGAATATGAATGGCGGAAATATTGGTTTCGCCTTTCAGCGCGTCGGCAAGCTGGCTCAGACCCGAGCTGTTTTCATCGATAATCACCACCTGGCTGCCCTGCGGCACCTGGTCCACCAGCGACTGCCAGCCGGAGATATGCTGGTCTATTACATAGACTTCGCTGGCGGCGCTGCCCGGTTTTTCGCTTGCGGCGTCGGCTGTGGCGGCGTGGGGAATATCCAGCGCCTTCGCGGGTTCGGTGGCGCTTTCATGGTGCACCAGATCGCTTGCCGATGCCTCATGGATGGCGGTTTCAGCCAGAGCGGCTCCATCAAAAAGCTGGCGAGACTCAAGAGCAAAACGATGCGCACGCGGACGTAAACGACGGTTCTTTATTGTAGTCATAGGTTTACTGCTCTTAAAAAATAGAGTGACTGGATAAATATTCTGAGTTCAGCGTTGCCAGGAGCGTACACCATGTCGCCAGGCCAGAGGAGGGCAAACAGGGGATATATTCATCGAAATTATCGAATGGACGCTTAGCGCTCGAAGAATAAATAAATCTTAAAGGACAAACAAGACAGCGCCCCGCCAGCCCTGAAAAAACCAATACGACGAAAGGCTTAACCGTAAGCAAAATTTTATAATTAATTTCATTAACTTAGCATTTGAATACTTTTAAAACAACTCGCTTTTAGTAACAATTAAGCAACGCTGAAAACCGAAAAGGTAAAGCAAAAGTTCGGCGCATTAGAATTAAATACTAACTTCATGAAAAATTCAGGTTATTATTTTATTAATTCCCGTTACCGCATTAGTGAATTATGATTTTTTATAAATTGCGCAAAAAAAAGAGCAAAATCTGCTTGGCCTCTCAATATTAGTAGTATTTAGGTAATGACTCCAACTTACTGATAGTGTTTTAT
>NZ_SZXN01000013.1:118508-139320 GCF_005281195.1 Citrobacter sp. wls613 | reverse complement strand
CTGACGGATGGGCTTTTTTGCGTCTGTTGTATGTGAAAGCGGGTGGATAGCCGCGTCAGCGCCTTATCTGTCCAGCGAAAACCTCTCTTCTGTCCGCGTAAAATGTCCTTTATCCTGCCCGTAAACGACAAAGCATTCTCCTTTTGGCTCTTACTGCACTATTCTACAGCGAGTGAGTCGTGAAACTTTCTCACCTTGAGCATGCAGGCTCGACATTCACACGATTCCTGGTTATTGTCAGCTATCTGGATGTCTAAACGTTTAAACGTATGTTGTGAGGTTATCAGGTTATGCCAATTCGCGTGCTGGACGAGCTACCCGCCGTCAATTTCTTGCGTGAGGAAAACGTCTTTGTCATGACGACATCCCGCGCATCCGGTCAGGAAATTCGTCCTCTGAAGGTGCTTATCCTCAACCTGATGCCGAAGAAGATCGAAACGGAAAACCAGTTTCTCCGGTTATTATCGAACTCACCGCTGCAGGTGGACGTTCAGCTATTACGCATTGATGCCCGCGAGTCGCGCAATACGCCGACGGAGCATCTGAATAACTTTTACTGTAATTTCGAGGATATTTGCGATCAGAACTTTGATGGACTGATCGTCACCGGGGCACCGTTAGGCCTGGTTGAGTTTAACGATGTGGCCTACTGGCCGCAGATCAAACAGGTACTGGAGTGGGCGAAAGACCACGTCACATCAACATTGTTTGTCTGTTGGGCGGTGCAGGCCGCACTGAATATCCTCTATGGCATCCCCAAGCAAACCCGCAACGACAAGCTTTCAGGTGTATACGAACACCACATCCTTCATCCCCATGCCCTGCTGACACGTGGTTTTGATGATGCCTTCCTTGCACCGCACTCACGCTATGCTGATTTCCCTGCTGCGTTGATCAGGGATTACACCGATCTTGAGATTTTTGCCGAGACGGAAGAGGGCGATGCCTACCTGTTTGCCAGTAAAGATAAACGTATTGCGTTCGTGACGGGTCATCCGGAATATGACGCCGATACGCTGGCCGGTGAATATTTTCGTGACGCCGAAGCGGGGTTGACCCCGGACGTTCCGTACAACTATTTCCCGCAAGATGACCCACAAAACAAACCTCGGGCAAGCTGGCGTAGCCATGGCAATTTGCTGTTTATTAACTGGCTCAACTATTACGTCTACCAGATCACGCCATACGATCTGCGCCACATGAATCCAACGCTGGATTAATCTTCTGTAGCAAACGATCCTTAAGCGTTTCAGCATGTTGAATCAGGCACCTTCGGGTGCTTTTTTTATTTCCGAAACGCACCTCACGGTGTGATTAATTTTTATTATGATTGTTATCAATAAGTTAATTGATAATTAAATTAAAAATGGAAATTGTTTTTGATTTTGAAATTTAAATGGGTAGTCTTAGTTGTGCTGAACGAAAACCGCACAACGATCCTTCGTTCGCATTGGGGATGTGTTTGGATCAATGACGAGGAACTACGCAATGAATCAACAGGCAACAACAACCGATGAGCTGGTTTTTACCAGGCCGCATGGCGAGCAGGAACAGCAGATTTTGACCGCAGAGGCGGTGGAATTCCTGACCGAATTGGTGACTCGATTTACGCCAAAACGCAATAAACTTCTCGCCGCGCGTATTCAGCAGCAGCAGGATATTGATGACGGTAAGTTGCCTGATTTTATTTCGGAAACAGCTTCCATTCGAGAAGGTAGCTGGAAGATTCGCGGTATTCCTGATGATTTACAGGATCGTCGCGTGGAAATCACCGGACCCGTTGAACGCAAGATGGTGATTAACGCGCTCAACGCCAACGTTAGAGTCTTTATGGCTGACTTTGAGGATTCACTAGCTCCCGAGTGGAGTAAAGTGATCGACGGGCAAATCAACCTGCGCGATGCGGTGAACGGTACCATCAGTTACACCAACGACGCTGGCAAGATATACCAACTGAAGCCCGATCCGGCGTTATTGGTTTGTCGTGTACGTGGCCTGCATCTGCCGGAAAAACACGTCACCTGGCGTGAGGAAGCGATTCCCGGCAGTCTGTTCGACTTTGCCCTCTATTTCTTCCACAACTACAAAGCCTTGCTGGCTAAAGGCAGTGGTCCTTACTTCTATTTGCCGAAAACGCAGGCCTGGCAAGAAGCGGCCTGGTGGAGTGAAGTCTTCAGCTATACAGAAGACCGATTTAATCTGCCGCGCGGCACGATAAAAGCCACGTTGCTGATCGAAACACTGCCAGCCGTTTTCCAGATGGATGAGATCCTGCACGCGCTGCGTGACCATATTGTCGGCCTCAACTGCGGTCGTTGGGATTACATTTTCAGCTACATCAAAACCCTCAAGAATCACCCGGATCGTGTTCTGCCCGATCGTCAGGTGGTAACGATGGATAAGCCGTTCCTCAGCGCCTACTCGCGTCTGCTGATTAAAACCTGTCATAAACGCGGTGCCTTTGCGATGGGCGGTATGGCGGCGTTTATCCCCAGCAAAGACGCTGAGCGCAACAATCAGGTGCTGGCAAAAGTTAAAGCGGATAAAGCGCTGGAAGCCAATAACGGTCATGACGGGACCTGGGTTGCTCACCCTGGACTGGCAGATACCGCAATGGCGATTTTCAACGACGTGCTGGGCAACAACAAAAATCAGCTGTTTGTCACCCGAGAAGAGGATGCGCCGATTACTGCAGAACAACTGCTGGCTCCGTGCGAAGGGGAACGTACTGAAGAAGGCATGCGCGCCAATATTCGCGTTGCCGTGCAGTACATCGAAGCGTGGATCTCCGGCAACGGTTGCGTACCGATTTATGGCCTGATGGAAGATGCGGCAACTGCCGAAATCTCCCGTACCTCCATCTGGCAGTGGATCCACCATCAGAAAACCCTCAGCAACGGTAAGCCGGTGACCAAACCGCTGTTCCGTCAGATGCTGGCCGAAGAAATGCGGGTGATTCAGGACGAGCTGGGTGAACACCGCTACAGCAGCGGGCGCTTTGATGACGCCGCACGCCTGATGGAGCAAATCACCACCTCTGACGAACTGATCGACTTCCTTACCTTGCCAGGCTACCGCTTACTGGCTTAACAGCCCAGGCTATTTTGTTCGCCATTTTAGCCCCGGGCAGTGCTCAAAATCCTCACGTACTATAAGTACGCTCCGGTTTTTGCGCGCTGGCCGTGACCAAACTGCCTTCACCAATAACGCCTGGGAAGCCAGGAGAATAATATGGAGCATCTGCACATGAAAACCCGTACCCAACAAATCGAAGACTTACAGAAAGAATGGACACAACCACGCTGGGAAGGCATTACCCGCCCGTACAGCGCGGAGGAAGTGGTGAAGTTACGTGGCTCGGTCAACCCGGAATGTACGCTGGCGCAGCTTGGCGCAGCGAAAATGTGGCGTTTGCTGCACGGCGGATCGAAGAAAGGTTATATCAACAGCCTCGGTGCACTGACTGGTGGTCAGGCGCTGCAACAGGCGAAAGCCGGTATTGAAGCGGTCTACCTTTCTGGGTGGCAGGTGGCGGCAGACGCCAATCTGGCCTCCAGCATGTACCCGGATCAATCGCTATACCCGGCTAACTCTGTGCCCGCCGTGGTGGATCGGATCAACAACACCTTCCGTCGGGCGGATCAGATCCAATGGTCAACCGGTATTGAGCCAACCGATCCGCGCTATGTGGATTACTTCCTGCCGATCGTTGCCGATGCCGAAGCCGGTTTTGGCGGTGTCCTGAACGCGTTTGAATTGATGAAATCGATGATTGAAGCCGGTGCAGCGGCGGTTCACTTCGAAGATCAGCTCGCCTCGGTGAAAAAATGCGGTCACATGGGCGGCAAGGTGCTGGTACCGACTCAGGAAGCTATCCAGAAACTGGTGGCGGCCCGTCTGGCGGCAGACGTGATGGGCGTCCCGACGCTGGTTATTGCCCGTACCGATGCTGACGCGGCGGATTTGATTACTTCTGACTGCGACCCTTACGACAGCGAGTTCATTACCGGCGAGCGCACCAGCGAAGGGTTCTACCGTACCCATGCGGGTATTGAGCAGGCGATCAGTCGCGGACTGGCCTACGCCCCGTATGCTGACCTGGTGTGGTGCGAAACCTCCACACCGGATCTCGAACTGGCGCGCCGCTTTGCCGATGCCATCCATGCTAAATATCCGGGCAAACTGCTGGCCTACAACTGTTCGCCGTCGTTTAACTGGCAGAAGAACCTGGATGACAAAACCATTGCCAGCTTCCAGCAACAGCTGTCCGATATGGGTTATAAATATCAGTTCATTACCCTGGCGGGCATCCACAGTATGTGGTTCAACATGTTTGACCTCGCGCGTTCCTATGCACAGGGCGAAGGCATGCGCCACTACGTTGAGAAAGTTCAGCAGCCAGAATTTGCGGCGGCGAAAGATGGCTACACCTTCGTATCCCACCAGCAGGAAGTGGGTACCGGTTATTTCGACAAAGTGACGACCATCATTCAGGGTGGCGCGTCATCCGTTACTGCGCTGACCGGGTCCACTGAAGAATCACAGTTCTGATCGACCTGATGCCCGGTGGCGTAATGCTTACCGGGCCTACAGTTCTGTGTAGGCCGGATACGCGAATGCGCCATCCGGCATTATTCGATTCTGAACGAGGGCAAAAGATGTCGCGTGGCCTGGAATTGCTGATTGCCCAAACCATCCTGCAAGGTTTTGATGCGCAGTATGGCCGGTTTCTGGAAGTGACGTCCGGCGCGCAGCAGCGTTTTGAACACGCTGACTGGCATGCTGTGCAGCAGGCGATGAAAAGCCGTATCCATCTCTACGATCATCACGTTGGTCTGGTAGTGGAACAGTTGCGCTGCATTACCGACGGCAAAAGTACCGATGCGGCATTTTTACTGCGTGTAAAAGAGCATTACACCCAGCTGCTGCCGGACTATCCGCGCTTTGAGATTGCCGAGAGCTTTTTTAACTCCGTGTACTGCCGGTTATTTGATCACCGCTCGCTGACGCCCGAGCGGTTGTTTATTTTCAGCTCTCAGTCAGAACGTCGATTTCGTACTATCCCGCGCCCGCTGGCGAAAGACTTTTTCCCTGATTCAGGCTGGGAAGGGCTGCTCACGCGCGTGCTCAGCGATCTCCCCCTTCGTCTGCCATGGCAGAATAAACAGCGTGATATTCGCTACATCATCGAGCACCTGACGGAAATTGTTGGTGAAGCGGTGCTGGCGCGCTGCCATTTGCAGGTGGCGAACGAATTGTTTTATCGCAATAAGGCCGCCTGGCTGGTGGGAAAACTGATCACACCAGAGGTCACGCTGCCGTTTTTACTGCCTATTCACCGCACTGACGAAGGCGAATTGTTTGTCGATACTTGTCTGACGACTACGGCGGAAGCCAGCATTGTGTTTGGTTTTGCCCGCTCTTACTTTATGGTCTACGCGCCATTGCCTGCAGCACTGGTCGAGTGGCTGCGTGAGATCCTGCCCGGTAAAACTACCGCCGAGCTGTATATGGCGATTGGCTGTCAGAAGCATGCGAAAACCGAAAGCTACCGTGAATATCTGCTGTATCTGGCCGACTGCGATGAACAGTTTATCGAAGCGCCGGGAATACGCGGCATGGTGATGCTGGTGTTTACTCTGCCTGGATTCGATCGGGTCTTCAAAATTATTAAAGACAAATTTGCGCCGCAAAAAGAGATGTCTGCGGCCCACGTCCGCGCCTGTTACCAACTGGTCAAAGAGCACGATCGCGTGGGACGCATGGCCGATACCCAGGAATTCGAAAATTTTGTGCTGGATAAACGACAAATTTCCCCGGCGCTGATGGCGTTGTTGCAGCAGGAAGTACCCGAAAAAATGACCGATCTCGGCGAGCAGATCGTGATTCGTCATCTGTATATCGAACGGCGGATGGTGCCGCTAAATATCTGGCTGGAGCAGGTCGAAGGCCAGCAGCTGCGGGATGCGATAGAAGAATATGGTAACGCTATTCGCCAACTGGCTGCCGCCAATATTTTCCCGGGTGACATGCTGTTTAAAAACTTCGGCGTGACCCGACACGGGCGGGTGGTGTTCTACGACTATGATGAAATTTGCTACATGACGGAGGTGAATTTCCGCCATATCCCGCCCGCGCGTTACCCGGAGGATGAGCTGGCCAGCGAACCGTGGTACAGCGTCTCGCCGGGAGATGTATTTCCGGAAGAATTTCGTCACTGGCTGTGCGCCGATCCGCGTATTGGACCGTTATTTGAAGAGATGCATGCCGATTTGTTCAGCGCCGACTACTGGCGAGGTCTGCAAACGCGGATCCGTGAAGGGCACGTGGAAGACGTTTACGCCTATCGGCGCCGCCAGCGGTTTAGCGTGCGTTATGAAACCGACCGTAGGCCGGATAAGGCCTTTGCGCCACCATCCGGCAATGTGCGCCGTGCCTGATGGCGCTGCGCTTATCAGACCTACAAATCATCCCAACCTTGGATAGCAGGCCGGGCCAGGCGTAGCTGCCACCCGGAAGTCCCATCTTAACGAATCCCACCGTATGCCAGTGTGACCTCTTTGGCCGCTTTGATTGCCATCGCACCGAACTCGGTGACGCGGTCGTCGGTAATGCGGGAGATCGGGCCGGAGATCGAAATGGCGGCGAACGGTTCGCGATGTTCGTCGTAAATGCATGACGCCACACAGCGCAGGCCCAGCGCATGTTCTTCATCATCAAACGAATAACCGCGCTTACGGGTCTGGGCGAGATCTTCTTTCAGATGTACCGGCGAGACAAGCGTGGCGTGGGTATACGCGTGCAGGCCTTTGCGGTGCAGCAGGCTGGTAACCTGTTCTTCGCTGAGTTGCGCCAGGAACGCTTTCCCCGCGCCAGAGGCGTGCATCGGCAGTTTGCCACCGATAGGGGCAGACATTCTCATCAGCTGTGTGCACTGTACCTGATCAATGATAATCGCCTGATGGTCGCTGTGATCCAGCACCGCCAGGTTCACTGTTTCACCGGAATCTTCCATCAACTTGCGCAGAATCGGGTGGACGATCGCTAGCAGGTTGCGGCTTTGCAGGAAGCTACTGCCGACGATAAACGCATGGGCGCCCACGGCCCAGTGTCCTAAGTCACCCACCTGACGCACAAAACCCTGCTGCTGCATGGTGGTCAATAAACGGTGCGTGGTGGAATTGGGCAGACCGGCCTGCTGCGCCAGCTCGGTCAGCGCTACGCTGCCGTTGGATTCCGCAATCCATTCCAGCAGCTTCAGACCTCGGGTCAAAGACTGAACCTGCCCGGTTGCAGGCGTAGTTGTGGCGGCGGGTTTTCTACCGCGTTTCGCGGGGACAGTGGCAACCATGGCAGACTCCTTTTCTGTATCGTGGAAATCATTTTCGTTTTATTCAATTATAATGCAAGAGTTCCTGTACTGATCGGATGAGTGAAGCTGAACATGTCTCATGTTGGTCGTTGTTTGCTTTTCCACCTCACTGGTTTATGCCAGTATGCTTTGTTGGCCTTTTTTCGGTCTGGTTGAGCGTTGTCGGGAGTGAGTGTGAGCAGCAAAGTTGAACAATTACGTCAGCAGTTAAAAGAACGTATTCTGGTGCTGGACGGCGGTATGGGCACCATGATCCAGGGTTATCGTTTGAGTGAAGACGATTTCCGCGGCCAACGCTTTGCCGACTGGCCGAGCGATCTGAAAGGCAACAACGACCTGTTGGTGCTGAGCAAGCCGGAGGTTATCACCGCGATTCATCATGCCTACTTTGAAGCGGGCGCGGATATCATTGAAACCAACACCTTCAACTCGACGACTATCGCCATGGCGGATTACCAGATGGAATCCCTGTCGGCGGAAATCAACTTCACCGCGGCAAAACTGGCGCGCGCCTGCGCCGACGAATGGACAGCACGTACGCCGGATAAACCGCGCTATGTCGCGGGTGTTCTCGGTCCGACTAACCGCACCGCGTCTATCTCACCGGACGTCAACGATCCCGCCTACCGCAATATTACTTTTGATCAGCTGGTGGCCGCGTACCGTGAATCCACTAAAGCGCTGGTGGAAGGCGGTAGCGACCTGATCCTGATCGAAACCGTTTTTGACACGCTTAATGCCAAAGCCGCTATTTTTGCGGTAAAAACCGAATTTGAAGCCCTGGGCGTTGAGCTGCCGATTATGATCTCCGGCACCATCACCGACGCTTCCGGGCGTACGCTCTCCGGGCAGACCACCGAAGCCTTCTATAACGCACTGCGCCATGCTGACGCGCTGACCTTCGGCCTCAACTGTGCGTTAGGCCCGGACGAGCTGCGTCAGTACGTACAGGAACTGTCGCGGATTGCCGACTGCTATGTCACCGCGCACCCGAACGCCGGTTTGCCAAACGCCTTTGGCGAATACGATCTCGACGCTGACACCATGGCGAAGCAAATCCGCGAATGGGCTGAAGCGGGTTTCCTGAACATCGTCGGCGGCTGCTGCGGCACCACGCCGGAACATATTGCCGCCATGAGCCGTGCGGTTGAAGGTTTACCGCCGCGTCAACTGCCGGAACTGCCGGTTGCCTGCCGTCTTTCAGGCCTTGAGCCGCTGAACATTGGTGATGACAGCCTGTTTGTTAACGTCGGTGAACGTACTAACGTCACCGGCTCTGCCAAATTTAAGCGACTGATTAAAGAAGAAAAATACAGCGAAGCGCTGGATGTTGCTCGCCAGCAGGTGGAAAGCGGCGCGCAGATTATCGATATCAACATGGATGAGGGGATGCTTGACGCCGAAGCGGCGATGGTGCGTTTCCTCAACCTGATCGCCGGTGAACCGGATATTGCTCGCGTACCGATCATGATCGACTCCTCGAAATGGGACGTCATTGAAAAAGGGCTGAAGTGCATTCAGGGTAAGGGCATCGTTAACTCCATCTCGATGAAAGAGGGCGTTGAGCCGTTTATCCATCATGCCAAACTGGTCCGTCGCTACGGTGCTGCCGTGGTGGTGATGGCCTTTGATGAACAGGGTCAGGCCGACACCCGCGCGCGTAAAATTGAGATTTGCCGCCGGGCGTACAAAATTCTCACCGAAGAAGTGGGTTTCCCGCCGGAAGACATTATCTTTGACCCGAATATCTTTGCCGTCGCGACCGGCATCGAAGAGCACAACAACTACGCGCAGGACTTTATCGGTGCCTGTGAGGACATCAAACGCGAACTACCGCATGCGCTAATCTCCGGTGGTGTCTCCAACGTGTCGTTCTCGTTCCGTGGCAATGACCCGGTGCGCGAAGCGATCCACGCAGTGTTCCTGTACTACGCCATCCGCAACGGCATGGACATGGGCATTGTGAACGCCGGTCAGCTGGCGATTTATGACGATCTGCCTGCTGAACTGCGCGATGCGGTTGAAGACGTGATCCTCAACCGCCGCGATGACGGTACCGAACGCCTGCTGGAGCTGGCAGAGAAATATCGCGGCAGCAAAACTGACGAAACGGCCAATACGCAACTGGCAGAATGGCGCAGCTGGGACGTGAAAAAACGCCTGGAATACTCGCTGGTGAAAGGCATTACCGAGTTTATCGAGCAGGATACCGAAGAAGCCCGTCAGCAGGCTGCGCGCCCGATTGAGGTTATCGAAGGGCCGCTGATGGACGGCATGAACGTGGTTGGTGACCTGTTCAGCGACGGTAAAATGTTCCTGCCGCAGGTGGTGAAGTCTGCTCGCGTGATGAAGCAGGCGGTGGCCTACCTTGAACCGTACATTGAAGCCAGCAAAGAGAAAGGCTCCAGCAACGGCAAGATGGTGATCGCCACCGTCAAGGGCGACGTGCACGACATCGGTAAAAACATCGTTGGTGTGGTGCTGCAGTGTAACAACTACGAAATTATCGATCTTGGCGTGATGGTGCCGGCAGAGAAAATCCTGCGCACCGCACGCGAAGTGAATGCTGACCTGATTGGCCTTTCCGGGCTGATCACCCCGTCGCTGGACGAAATGGTCAACGTAGCGAAAGAGATGGAGCGCCAGGGCTTTACTATTCCGCTGCTGATTGGCGGCGCGACCACCTCAAAAGCGCACACGGCGGTGAAAATCGAGCAGAACTACAGCGGCCCGACGGTCTATGTGCAGAACGCCTCGCGCACCGTCGGCGTGGTGGCTGCGTTGTTATCTGATACCCAGCACGATGATTTTGTCGCCCGCACGCGTAAAGAGTACGAAACTGTGCGTATTCAACATGCGCGTAAAAAACCGCGTACCCCGCCGGTGACGCTGGAGGCCGCGCGTGATAACGACCTGGCCTTCGACTGGGAAAACTATACCCCGCCGGTGGCGCACCGCCTGGGCGTGCAGGAAGTTGAAGCCAGCATTGAAACGCTGCGTAACTACATCGACTGGACACCGTTCTTTATGACCTGGTCACTGGCCGGGAAATATCCGCGCATTCTGGAAGATGAAGTGGTAGGCGAAGAGGCCAAGCGCCTGTTCAAAGATGCCAACGATTTGCTGGATAAATTGAGCGCCGAGAAAACCCTGAACCCGCGTGGTGTCGTTGGCCTGTTCCCGGCTAACCGCGTAGGTGATGACATTGAGATCTACCGGGATGAAACGCGGACGCACGTCCTGACCGTCAGCCACCATCTGCGTCAGCAGACGGAGAAGGTTGGTTTTGCTAACTACTGCCTGTCTGACTTTGTGGCACCGAAAACCTCCGGCAAAGCGGATTACATTGGCGCTTTCGCCGTCACTGGCGGCCTGGAAGAAGACACGCTGGCTGACGCGTTCGACGCACAGCATGATGATTACAATAAAATCATGGTGAAAGCGATTGCCGATCGTCTGGCGGAAGCCTTCGCTGAATATCTGCATGAACGGGTGCGTAAAGTTTACTGGGGATATGCGGCGAACGAGAACCTCAGCAATGACGAACTGATCCGCGAGAACTATCAAGGTATTCGTCCGGCTCCGGGCTATCCGGCGTGCCCTGAGCACACCGAGAAGGCGACCATCTGGGAACTGCTGGATGTAGAAACGCACACCGGTATGAAACTCACAGAATCCTTCGCCATGTGGCCTGGTGCATCGGTTTCCGGTTGGTACTTCAGTCATCCGGACAGCAAGTACTACGCCGTCGCACAAATTCAACGCGATCAGGTTGAAGATTATGCCTTCCGTAAAGGCATGAGTGTGGCAGAAGTCGAGCGCTGGTTAGCGCCTAACTTAGGCTACGACGCCGACTGATTCACAAAACTGTTATCTTTCTTTACAACAAACAGGGCGCTCAATGAGTGCCCTGTCTCTTTATTACGTTTAAACCCTTATACTGAAGGGAACTTGTGCGCGTTGGTGTCATGAGCCTCAGGAGCATATAACGATAAGGAGAACCTGATTCCGTGCTAACTCTGTTACACCTGCTTTCTGCTGTGGCGATGCTGGTTTGGGGTACCCATATCGTGCGTACCGGCGTGATGCGCGTCTTTGGCGCACGCCTGCGTACCGTGCTCAGCCGTAGCGTTGAAAAGAAGCCGCTCGCCTTTTGCGCGGGCATTGGCGTTACTGCTCTGGTGCAAAGCAGTAACGCCACCACCATGCTGGTGACGTCGTTTGTCGCCCAGGATCTGGTGGCGCTGACGCCTGCGCTGGTGATTGTGCTTGGCGCTGACGTTGGGACCGCGCTGATGGCGCGTATCCTGACCTTTGACCTCTCGTGGCTGTCGCCGCTGCTGATTTTCATTGGCGTTGTTTTCTTCCTCGGACGTAAGCAGTCCCGCGTTGGGCAACTGGGGCGCGTAGGCATCGGGCTGGGGCTCATTTTACTGGCGCTGGAGCTGATTGTGCAGGCGGTCACGCCGATCACTCAGGCCAACGGGGTGCAGGTCATTTTTGCCTCGCTCACCGGCGATATCATGCTCGATGCGCTGATTGGCGCCATGTTCGCGATTATCAGTTACTCCAGCCTGGCGGCGGTCCTGCTGACGGCAACGCTGACAGCCGCGGGTATTATTTCGTTCCCGGTAGCGCTGTGTCTGGTGATTGGTGCGAACCTCGGCTCCGGCCTGCTGGCGATGCTCAATAACAGTGCCGCCAACGCTGCCGCCCGCCGCGTGGCGCTCGGCAGCCTGTTGTTTAAGCTGGTGGGCAGTCTGATTATTCTGCCGTTTGTGCATCCGCTGGCGAATCTGATGGATGAACTGCCGCTGCCAAAATCCGAGCTGGTTATCTACTTCCACGTCTTCTACAACCTGGTGCGCTGCGTGGCGATGGTGCCGTTCGCCGAGCCGATGGCGCGCTTTTGCAAACGTATTATCCGCGATGAGCCGGAATTGGACGGCCATCTGAAGCCCAAGCATCTGGACGTCAGCGCACTCGATACCCCTACGCTCGCACTGGCGAATGCGGCTCGCGAAGCCCTGCGTATTGGTGACGCCATGGAGCAGATGATGGAAGGGCTGAAGCGGGTGATGCACGGTGAGCCGCGCGAGGAAAAAGAGCTGCGCAGGATGGCCGACGATATCAACGTGCTGTACACCGCGATCAAACTTTACCTGGCGCGGATGCCAAAAGATGAGCTGGCGGAAGAGGAGTCAAAGCGCTGGGCGGAGATTATCGAGATGTCGCTCAACCTGGAGCAGGCTTCCGATATCGTCGAACGCATGGGGAGCGAGATTGCCGATAAGTCGCTGGCTGCGCGTCGGGCCTTTTCTCTGGAAGGTCTGAAAGAGCTGGATGCGCTCTACGATCAGCTGCTCAACAACCTGAAGCTGGCGATGTCAGTGTTCTTCTCTGGCGACGTGACCAGCGCCCGTCGACTGCGTCGCAGCAAACACCGTTTTCGTATTCTTAACCGTCGTTATTCGCACGCACACGTCGATCGCCTGCATCAGCAAAACGTGCAGAGCATCGAAACCAGTTCCCTGCACCTCGCGCTGTTAGGCGACATGCAGCGTCTGAACTCATTGTTTTGCTCCGTTGCCTACAGCGTGCTGGAGCAACCGGATGAAGACGACGAACGGGATGATTACTAACGAGGACTGGTGAAATGTTGCCCGGTGGCGCTTACGCTTACCGGGCCTACGGATAACCGTCAATTTTGTCGTCAATCTTGTAGGCCGGATAAGGCGTAACCGCCATCCGGCATCAGACAACAAATCCACTAAAAGCAGTGGCCTGCTTCAACGGCAACCGCGTCTTCACCCGCTTTAAAGATATATGTGGTGTTCGGGCCGCCAAGAACCGCCTGACCGTCGCTCACTTTGATCCAGTTGCCTTCTGGCAGACCAATTACCGTCAGCTCTGGCGCAACCACCAGCAGCTCGCGAATACGCTGTTCACGCGTTTCGCCTTTGTGGCCTTCCGGCAACGCGTTGGTGAAGTGCGGGTTAATCTGCAGTGGGAACAGGCCCAGGGCATCAAAGCCTTTTGGATCGACAATCGGCATGTCGTTAGTGGTACGGATGGTTGGGCAGGCGAGGTTGGAACCTGCACTCCAGCCAATGTACAGCGCGCCGCGTTTGACCACGTCAACAATCGGCGCCAGCAGCCCGCGTTCGCGGCTCTCTTTCAGCAACTGGAAGGTGTTACCACCACCGACAATCACCACGTCTGCATTTTCAATTGCCGCCACCGGATCGGCAACGGTATGAATACCCGTGACGTCGACGCCCATGGGAGCAAAGACGGCGGCCGTTTTCGCCGTGTACTCATCCCAGGTTTGCGTCACGCCAGCAAACGGGATAAACACCGCAGTGCGGCGACCGTTCAGTTGCTCAGCAATCAGCGGTAGCGCGTGTTCCATCCAGGCTTTGCCCGGCAGCGTCGAGTTACTCAATAAAAGCAGTTCCATCATTTCTCCATGTAATCAAAAAATTACAAACCGCGGTCATGTTACCACCGTCAGTATAACGCCTCACTGATATGGCTCACGATGTTGGAAGGGGGGAGATAGAAGCAGGGGCTATTTTTTAAGTGTCAATTCAATACCGAGCGCCTTCATCACTGCAAGCGTAGTTTTCAGCGTTGGGTTACCTTTCTCACTAAAAGAGCGATAAAGTTGTTCGCGGGATAATCCCGTTTCTGCCGCGATGTTCGCCATTCCCTTAGCGCGAGCCACCACGCCCAGGGCTTTTGCAATGTACGCTGCATCGCCTGTTTCGAGGGCATCCGCCATAAATACGGCAATTTCTTCATCATCAACCAGCGCAGTTGCGGGATCGTACCGAGTAAGTTTATTCATGGTGGCGGATCTCTTGATAATCCAGTGAACGGGCGAGCATTTTTGCCATAGTGATATCGTTGGCTTGTGAGCTTTTATCGCCCCCACATAACAAAATGATGATGTGGCAGCCTTGCTGTTTAAAGTAAATCCTGTAACCAGGACCGTAGGAAATGCGCATTTCGCTGATGCCTTCTCCAACAGGTTTGACATCACCAGCTAAACCATTAGCCAAACGAAAAAGGCGTGTAGCAATGAGCGTTTTAGCTCTCCTGTCCCGTAGGTTTTGCTCCCAACGTTGGAAAACCATTGTCTGAAGAATTTCCATGAGTACGTTCCATGTATTTTATAAACTACATTCTGAATTGACAAGTTGAGAGTGGATATTAAGTAAGTTTGTGATGCGGGCATACCTGGGTTGGAGGAAACAGGAAAGCGCCTCGCAGACTTCTTCTTCGGGGCGTGACGGGTCTGTGCAACCACCCTACTGTGACATGATGATTTGCTGGTCGGGGAATAGAAAATGCTCGCTTATTACGCTAACCTTAGGTATATCATGCGCATTACTATGGGGGTTATCATGCGCACTGTATCTAAGGTAAAAAAATCAGTTAATGTCTCTCTGGCTCCAGAGATACTGGAAGAGGCACGTAAGCTTAAAATCAATCTGTCAGCTGTTTTAACCGAAGCCCTAATCGAAAAATTTCGTGAGAACAAACGCGAAGAATGGTTGCGGGATAATAAAAAATCGATAGAAGTATTAAATCAATGGGTGGAAGAAAACGGTTCGTTCAGTGATTTTCAAAGGACATTCTGATGGAGCAGTATTGCGCTTATGAGAACACTGGAAGTGGAAAAAGTGTTTATCCGTTTTTAATTAGCTTACAGCATCCGGTGGCCGCTGTTTTGCGGCATGTACTGGTTGCACCCGTTATAGCGCTCAGTCAGTTCCTCGACGAAGTACCGCCAGCTAAAATTTGTCCTGTTGTTAGTATTGGTGGGCAAGCTTATGTGGTGATGATGCACATGATGACAGGTATACCTGTGAAGAATATGGGTCATTGTGTGGGAGACCTGACCGCAAACAGGGCTGAACTTCGAGATGCAATTAATTTCCTGCTTAACGGTTATTAGAGCGCCATGACGGGGCTGATTATGTTGAAAGGCGTGACAGATCGCAAATAGTGTCGGGACTGGCGTTCACGATTATTTTTATCCCCCGCAAGGTAGGGTATATTTCGCTTTTAATACACAAGATCATTCAAACTGTATCAAGGCGGCAAGGGAGCGAATCCCTGGGAGCATAGATTGCTATGTGACCTGGGTGAGTGAGGGCAGCCAACGCAGAAACAGCTTGAAGGATGAAGTGTATACAGGAGAAATTATGCTGCCCGACTCATCCATCCGATTAAACAAATACATCAGTGAAAGCGGAATCTGCTCGCGTCGCGAAGCGGATCGCTTTATCGAACAAGGGAATGTCTTCCTGAATGGCAAACGCGCCGCCATTGGCGATCAGGTGATGCCTGGCGACGTCGTGAAAGTGAACGGTCAGTTGATTGAGCCGCGTGAAGCGGAAGATCTGGTTTTTATCGCGCTGAACAAACCGGTCGGTATTGTCAGCACCACTGAAGACGGTGAGCGCGATAACATCGTTGATTTTGTTAACCACAGTAAGCGCGTGTTCCCGATTGGTCGTCTGGACAAAGATTCCCAGGGGCTGATCTTTCTCACTAACCACGGCGACCTGGTGAATAAAATCCTGCGTGCCGGTAACGATCATGAGAAAGAGTATCTGGTGACGGTCGATAAACCCGTAACCGATGACTTTATTCGTGGCATGGGGGCGGGCGTCCCCATTCTCGGTACCGTCACCAAGAAATGTAAGGTCAGGAAAGAGGCACCGTTTGTCTTCCGTATCACCCTGGTGCAGGGCCTGAACCGTCAGATCCGTCGGATGTGCGAACACTTTGGCTATGAAGTGGTAAAACTTGAACGGACGCGGATCATGAACATCGGCTTGTCTGGTTTGCCGCTGGGGGAATGGCGTGACCTGACCGATGATGAGCTGATCGATCTGTTCAAGCTGATTGAGAACTCTTCCTCGGAAGCGAAACCGAAGCCGAAAGCGAAGCCAAAAACTGCAGGCATTAAGCGCCCGGTGGTGAAAATCGAAAAAGCTGCTGAGAAAGAGAAAGCGCGCCCGGCATCCAACGGTAAACGTTTTGTTCAGCCGGGGCGTAAGAAGAAAGGGCGTTAACGTCTGCCGCGCGTTGGCGTATTCGCTGACCAGGAAAACGAGGATTCCGCATCCGGTTTATAAGCCTGCTTTTTCTTCAACTGGCGGGCTTTTTTAGCCTCAGCTTCGCGCTGCAGCATCAGCTTATCGATGTACTCTTTCTTAATGCTGTTGGTTTCCGCGTTGGTTAGCAGTCGACCGTGTGCAATACGCGCGCGGTCGAGCAGCGTTTTCAGTTCGCGCTGTTCGCGCTCGGTCATCTCTTTTTGGGTAATGCGGGGGAGTGCCATACGGTTGCCCTCAGTTTGCCGATTAACCCAGTGTACGGTAATCCTGGTCTGGCTGATAGCATCCAGACCGGGTAAGCATGCGTCACCCGGTACTTTTTTTAATTTTATGATTGGCTACGGACGTTTTCCCAGCTCAGCCCAAAACGGGCCAGATATTTGCGCAGGCGGTCGGCGTCATTAGGATTGGCTTTCTTCAGTCTGGAAACGGCAAACAGCTCGCGGCCCGCTTCAGACAACGATGCGCTGCGTCGGCAGACGTCGATCACCGTTTCTAACTGACGCTTATCAAACAGATCAATGTCCAGATCGAATTCCGGCTGTGAATCGGTGAGCTGCCAGCTTTCCTGCAATAACGCGATCTCCTCTTCGACCAGCGCGAGCGTGATGCGCCCCTGTTCGGCCAGCGTCGCCATGCGTGCAACGGATGAACTCAGCTCGCGAAAGTTGCCGCGCCATAGCGCCTTTGGTGAACAGGCGAAAGCCAGATAGCGCTCGCGCGCTTCTTTATCAAAGCGAGTCTGCGCCTGTTTGAGGCTGGAAAAGCGCTGGAGCTCATACTCCACGTTGGGTGCGATATCTTCCCGCCGCTGCGCCAGACCGGGCAGGGCAAAGCGCCACATATTGATGCGCGCGTAGAGATCTTCGCGAAAACGACCTTCTGCCACCCACTGCTGCATATCGCGATGCGTCCCGGCAATCAACTGGAAATCGCTGTGCACCTCTTTGTCGCCACCAAACGGAAAAAAGGTTTTTTCTTCAATCGCTTTCAGCAGCATAGCCTGCTCGTCCAGCCCCAGTTCGGCAATCTCATCGAGAAATAACACCCCACCGTCAGCCTCGCGCAACAGCCCGGTGCGTGGTGTGAGCGCGCCGGTAAACGCGCCTTTGACGTGTCCAAATAACGTCGACATCGCGTTGTCGCCGCGCAGGGTGGCGCAGTTAACCGCTACCAGTTTACCGGCCACCAGATGGCGTGACTGGCGTAGCTGAAAAATCCGTTTGGCGAGGAACGATTTCCCCGCACCGGTGGGACCAGTCAGTAGAATCGGATCGGTCGAGCGCAGCGCCACGCGCTCAATACGGTCGATGAGCGTATTAAACGTGGCATTACGGGTATCAATACCGGCTTTCAGGAAGGAGACCGATTGCTGCTGCTCACGCTGAAAGCGGCTGGTTAGCGTGGTGTAGCGGCTTAAATCGAGATCGATAACCGAGCAGACACCTGCGGCGACGGCCTCATCAGATGAACCTCGCGGTGCCGGGCTGGATTGCAAAAGGCTGGCCGGCAGATAGCGCGCCTCCGTCAGCAGGAACCAACAAATCTGCGCCACGTGTGTGCCGGTGGTGATATGCACCAGATACTCTTCGTTTTCAGTATCAAATGTGTAGTGGGTAGCGAAGTCGAGGAACGCGGCGTAAACCTCCTCAAAATCCCACGGGTCGTTAATGGTCACCGCATGCGGGCGCACCTCGGTATGAGGAGAGAGCAGGGCGACATCTTCAATCAGCCGCTGTGCCATGCTTTCGTCGCGCGGCTGGTGGAGCAGTTCCAGTCTGTCGATGGGGAAATCAGCCTGCTGGCACAGTCCAACCGTAGGGCGCCATTTCTTAAACCGATTCGCCCGTTTACCGCGCTTATCCAGCACCGTGCCCAGAACGCCAATCACCACCCGCCGCTTTTTCATGCTTTATCCATAAAGATAAATATCGATATTGGAAGATAAAAAAATCTCTGCGCAACGGCAATCATTAATCTGAGGGTTAAAAATAAAAACTATATTAATCAATGGAATAAAAAATAAATTTGATGATTTTTCTTTCTGGCACGCTTCTGGCAATACCTGATACGTCAACAACGCTGAAAACGCAGGGGGTTAAACCCCGCCGGCACGTCAGGAACGGCACAGGCTGTTTTCCCGGGGTGTTCCGTCAGCCGATGACCACCAAGTGGGTTCGATTCCCAATTTCATCCTCCAAATGAAAACTGGTTGTTAATCATAGAAATAAAACGGGTTCGTGCGCAGTCAGCACCGCCCAAAACAGGCTGCCGGTAATGACGCCGTGCGACAGGCAAAAGGGAATTCCCCTGCCGCTTCGCCCCTGCACCCGCGCCTGACTCACAATAAGGAATAAAAAAGGATGAAGAAAATCACTATTCGTAAAGGCCAGCTTGGTCTGTTATCCCGCCAGGGTGACTACTACAAGGTGCTGAATGCAGGTGAACACCGTTTGCCGTGGTTTAACACACCGGATGTTCTGGTGGTAAATGCCGATGGCAGCGATGTTCCTGAGGCGTTGGCGGAGTATCTGCGTCGCTTTCAGCCTGCGTGGGTGGAACAGTACTGTGTGGCGGCAGATTTAACCGATACCGAAGCCGGTGCGCTGTATGTGAACGGCGTCTTGCAGGAAATTTTACCGCCTTCAACCCGTCGTCTGTACTGGCGAGCCGAGGAGGCGTTAACGTTGGTACGCATGGATACGCGTCAGGTTCAGGTCCCAACGGACGTGATGAATGCCGTGTTACAGCCACGCCGTAGCGGTGCGGTAAAAGGTCGTGACGCGATCTTAACGGTGCAGGTTCCGGCCTGGCACGTCGGTGTGCTGAAAATTGATGGTGAGACGCAGGCGCTGTTGCCGCCGGGGCTGAGTGCGTACTGGAAGGTGAATCATCTGGTTGAAGCGGAAGTCGTTGATACCCGCTTGCAGGTACTGGAGGTCGGCGGGCAGGAGATCCTGACCAAAGATAAGGTCAACCTGCGTCTGAATCTGGCGGCGAACTGGCGCTACAGCGGCGTATTACAGGCGTTTGGCCAACTGACAAAACCGCTGGATCACTTGTACCGTGAGCTGCAGTTTGCGCTGCGCGAGGCGGTTGGTACCCGAACGCTGGACGAACTGCTGGAAGATAAGCAGGTGATTGACGACGTGGTAAGCACGCAGGTGAAAAACCGCATGACGCCGTTTGGCATTGAGGTCGCTTCGCTGGGCGTGAAAGATATCGTGCTGCCAGGCGATATGAAAATCATCCTGTCGCAGCTGGTGGAGGCCGAAAAATCGGCGCAGGCCAACGTCATTCGTCGACGTGAAGAAACGGCCGCCACGCGCTCGTTGTTGAACACAGCGAAAGTGATGGAAAACAACCCGGTGGCGCTGCGTTTAAAAGAGCTGGAAACCCTCGAGAGAGTGGCGGAGCGTATCGATAAAATCTCGGTATTTGGTGGTCTGGACCAGGTTCTTCACGGTCTGGTGAATATAAAAGGATAAGTAAAATGAGCAATAACGGAGTGAACGCCGCGATGCGTGAACGGGTAGTGCGCCAGCTAAAAAAGGTGGAACAGCGCTATGGCGTGAAGGTGCTATACGCCTGTGAATCCGGCAGCCGTGGCTGGGGATTCGCCTCTCCGGATAGTGATTACGACGTGCGATTTTTGTACGTTCATCCGCCAGAATGGTATCTGCGGGTGGAAGCGCCGCGTGATGTTATTGAACTGCCTATAGACGATGAACTGGACGTGTGCGGCTGGGAGTGGCGAAAAGCGCTGGGTCTGCTGAAAGGGGCTAACCCGACGCTTATCGAGTGGCTGGATTCGCCGGTGGTTTATCAGCAGGATGACGCGACGGTGTCTGCGTTGAAAGCGCTGGTGCCAAAATGGTTTTCGCCTGTGCGTGCCCGCTGGCACTATTATTCGATGGCGCGAAAAAACTTCCGTGGCTATCTGCAAGGCAATGAAGTGCGACTAAAAAAATACTTCTACGTGCTGCGTCCGTTGCTGGCCGTGCGTTGGGTCGAAGCGGGAAAAGGCGTGCCACCCATGCGCTTTGCCGAACTGTTGGCGGGGAGCGAGCTGGATGCGCCGCTGCGTCAGGAGATAGACGACCTGCTGGAACGCAAGCAGCGGGCAGGGGAAGCGGAATATGGACTGCGCCGTCCACTGCTGCATGCGTTTATCCGCGAGGAGCTGGCGCGAGGCGAAACGCCACCGGTGTTACCGGATAGCCGGGAAGGCGATGCCAGGGAACTGGACCGACTGTTATATGAGACAGTGATGTCATGACTGTGTTGCCCGATGGTATTGCCGCTT
>NZ_SZXN01000013.1:108484-118472 GCF_005281195.1 Citrobacter sp. wls613 | reverse complement strand
GCCTACGAATTCACCGTAGGCCCGATAAGGCGTTTCGCCGCATCCGCCATCCGGCTGGTATTACTCAAACAAATTATGATGCAGTTTCTGTACGACCTGCTCGGCTTCGCTGCCCGGCACCAGGAAGCACAGATTATGGCTGGATGCGCCGTAGCAAATCATGCGGATGTTGAACGGTTCCAGCACGCCGAACACCTCTTTTCCCACGCCGCAGGCTTTAGACAGGTCGTTCCCGATCAGGGCGACCAATGCCAAACCTTCTTCTACCTCGACCCGGCACAGCGCAGACAGCTCCATCAGCAGGGATTGCGTGAGCAGCGTATCGCCGGTGGACGTTGAACCGGTGGTATCCAGCGTCAGTGCGACGCTGACTTCTGAGGTTGTTATCAAATCCACCGAGATATTGTGGCGCGCCAGGATGCCGAACACTTCCGCTAAAAACCCGCGAGAATGCAGCATATTCAGGCTATGCAGAGTCAGCAGCGTTTGCTTGCGACGCAGCGCCAGGGCACGAAATAGCGGTGGATTCTCGGTTTTATTACACACCAGTGTGCCACCTGCTTTGGGGTCTTTGCTGGAGCCGACAAACACCGGAATATCGCTACGCACGGCAGGGAGCAGCGTCGCCGGGTGCAGGACTTTTGCGCCGAAGGTCGCCAGTTCTGCGGCCTCTTCAAAGGCAATTTCATCAATGCGTTTTGCGGCTGGCACCACGCGCGGGTCGGTCGTGTAAATGCCCGGTACATCGGTCCAGATATCGACGCGCGTGGCGTGCAGGGCTTCTGCCAGCAAGGCGGCGGTATAGTCGCTGCCGCCGCGCCCCAGCGTGGTAGTGCGGCCTTTGCTTTCGCTGCCGATAAAGCCCTGGGTGATCACCAGACCTTCTTCAAGGCGCGGTGCCAGCTGCAGCGTGGCCAGTTCAGACAGCGCCACGACATCTGGTTCTGCGCGACCAAAACGATCGTTGGTACGCATCACTTTACGTACGTCAAACCACTGCGCCTGAACATTACGCTCGCGCAGGATCTCGACAAACAGCAGGGTGGACATCAGTTCACCGTGGCTGACCAGTTCGTCAGTCAGCGCGGTTGAGGTCGCCAGCGAAGCCGCTTCCGCCAGCGTGGTGATATTTTCCAGCAGACGTTCGATCTCTTCGCGGATCACGTTTGGATAACGCAAACGCTCCAGAATATCGAACTGGATCTGACGAATAGCGTCGAGTTTCTCGAAGCGTTCAGTTGCCTCCAGCCCTTCAGCCAAAGCGACCAGCAGGTTAGTAATACCCGCTGAAGCGGAAAGCACCACTAAACGGACGTTAGCATCGGAAAGCACCACATCAGCGCTGCGGTTCATGGCGTCGAAATCCGCGACGCTGGTACCGCCAAACTTGGAGACAACTACATCAGTCATAACTACCTCGTGTCAGGGAATGAATAGAGCGACCATGGCACAAGGGCAGAACGGAAACCGGTGCAGGCGCAAATACCGTATTTATAAATAAAAGGTGTGAGGGATACTGTCAATGCTGGGATTATGCGGATTTTTCATGCTGCTGTAGCCCTGAGTAACCGAGCTTATAATTACCCCTGTTTGATGGACGCCAGGACAACGGCACTAAAACAATCACACTTTTCTGTGACTGGCGTTACAATCGATCTCAGTCACAATTCTCAAAATCAGAAGAGTATTGCTAATGAAAAACATCAATCCAACGCAGACCTCAGCCTGGCAGGCACTACAAAAACACTTTGAAGAGATGAAAGACGTTACGATCGCGGACTTGTTCGCGAAAGATAGCGATCGTTTCGTCAAGTTTTCCGCAACGTTTGACGATTTGATGCTGGTGGATTTTTCCAAAAACCGCATCACCGAAGAAACGCTGGCGAAACTGCAGGACCTGGCAAAAGAGACCGACCTGAGCGGTGCTATCAAGTCCATGTTCTCCGGTGAGAAGATCAACCGTACGGAAGATCGTGCAGTGCTGCATGTGGCGCTGCGCAACCGTAGCAATACCCCGATCATCGTGGACGGCAAAGATGTGATGCCGGAAGTGAATGCGGTGCTGGAGAAGATGAAATCCTTCTCTGAAGCGATTATCTCCGGCAGCTGGAAAGGCTACACCGGCAAAGCGATTACGGATGTGGTGAACATCGGTATCGGTGGCTCCGACCTCGGTCCGTTCATGGTGACCGAAGCGCTGCGTCCGTACAAAAATCACCTGAATATGCACTTTGTGTCTAACGTCGATGGTACGCACATCGCCGAAGTACTGAAGAAAGTGAATCCGGAAACCACGCTGTTCCTGGTCGCCTCTAAAACCTTCACCACCCAGGAAACCATGACCAACGCCCATAGCGCGCGCGACTGGTTCCTGGCGACCGCCGGTGATGAAAAACACGTGGCAAAACACTTCGCGGCGCTGTCCACCAATGCGAAAGCAGTCGGTGAGTTCGGTATCGATACGGCCAACATGTTCGAGTTCTGGGACTGGGTTGGCGGTCGTTATTCCCTGTGGTCAGCGATTGGTCTGTCGATCATCCTGTCCGTGGGCTACGACAACTTCGTTGAACTGCTGTCCGGCGCGCACGCCATGGATAAACATTTCTCCACTACCCCAGCGGAGAAAAACCTGCCGGTACTGCTGGCGCTGATCGGTATCTGGTACAACAACTTCTATGGTGCCGAAACCGAAGCCATTCTGCCGTACGACCAGTATATGCACCGCTTTGCGGCCTACTTCCAGCAGGGCAACATGGAATCCAACGGTAAATACGTTGACCGTAACGGCAATGCGGTGGATTACCAGACTGGCCCAATCATCTGGGGTGAGCCGGGGACCAACGGTCAGCATGCGTTCTATCAGTTGATCCACCAGGGGACCAAAATGGTGCCGTGTGATTTCATCGCTCCGGCTATCACGCATAACCCGCTGTCTGACCACCATCCGAAGCTGCTGTCTAACTTCTTCGCCCAGACCGAAGCGCTGGCGTTTGGCAAGTCTCGTGAAGTGGTTGAACAAGAATACCGCGACCAGGGTAAAGATCCGGCGACGCTGGACCACGTTGTGCCGTTCAAAGTGTTCGAAGGCAACCGTCCTACGAACTCTATCCTGCTGCGCGAAATCACTCCGTACAGCCTGGGTGCACTGATTGCGCTGTATGAGCATAAAATCTTTACTCAGGGCGTTATCCTGAACATCTTCACCTTCGACCAGTGGGGCGTAGAGCTGGGCAAACAGCTGGCGAACCGCATTCTGCCTGAGTTGAACGATGATCAAGAGATCAACAGCCATGATTGCTCGACTAACGGTTTGATTAACCGTTATAAGTCCTGGCGTTAATCAGCTTCTTCCTTCGAACCGCAGCGGTGTTGGCTGCGTTCGTTAACCCCGGTCACATAGTAATCTATGCTCCCGGGGATTAACGGGCTTGCCGCCTTGCTGCAATTCGAATGAATTTACTGATTACTTATAAAAAAAGCCGATATTATTATCGGCTTTTTTTATAAGATAATTTATCTTGTCTTCCGCATTACATGGGATTTAATTGAGTTTAATCCTAAAATAATTATACCACGTTAGATTTAACACAATAATTTTCAGATTTTACGGATATTGCATTATTTATGTATTTATTACATGTGATTGATTTATATTGATTTGTGTATTTTTTAATAATGTTATCTCCCACTTTTTTCTAATTATCCTAAATTCCTGCGCGGCGTAATTTACACACTTTCGGTTGTGTATACTCGATCTCGCCCGAAATTCTTTTGGGTAAATCTCCATTCATACAATGAAGGGATATTGTGATGAAAAAAGTACTGTATGGCCTGTTGGCTATATCTGCGCTTGCGACGACCTCTGTCTATGCTGCCCCCGTTCAGGTGGGGGAGGCGGCAGGGTCGGCAGCCGCGTCGGTTTCGGCAGGAAGTTCCTCCGCAACCAGCGTGAGCACCGTAAGCTCCGCGGTGGGGGTCGCCCTGGCGGCAACCGGCGGTGGCGATGGTTCGAATACCGGAACCACCACCACCACGACCACCAGTACCCAGTAATTCCGGTACGTAGCCCCTGAAGTATGAAGGGGATTAACCATAACCACACTTCGGTGTGGTTATTTTGAATTTCCAAAAGCCTGTGGGATTTGTAGGCCGGGTAAGCGTCGCGCCACCCGGCAATAATGCGGAGAAACGTCGTGATGCGACCAGCGCTCATATTGGTTTGTCTGTTATTACAGGCGTGTTCAGCTACCACCGAAGGGCTGGGTCATTCGCTGTGGCAAAGCGTGTTGGGTACTCCCGGCGTACAGATGACGGATGATGATATCCACAACATGCCTTACGCCAGCCAGTACATGCAGCTTAACGGCGGTCCGCAGCTGTTTGTGGTGCTCGCTTTCGCTGAAAACGGGCAGCAGAAATGGGTCACCCAGGACCAGGCCATGCTCGTAACGCAACACGGGCGTCTGGTGAAAACGCTGCTGGGCGGAGACAACCTGATCGCGGTGAATAATCTGGCGGCGGACCCGCTTATCAAACCAAACCAGATTGTTGATGGCGTCACCTGGACCCGCACGATGGGCTGGACCGAGCATAAGCAGGTGCGCTACGCCACTGCCCGTTCGGTCTTCAGATGGGACGGCACTGACAGCATTCGGGTTGCCAGCGAAGATACCCCGGTACGCGTACTGGATGAAGAAGTCACCACCGATCGGACTCGCTGGCATAACCGTTACTGGATCGACAGTGACGGGATGATTCGCCAGTCAGAGCAGTATCTGGGTGCGAATTATTTCCCGGTGAAGACCACGCTGATCAAGGCGGCAAAATCATGATGAAACGAATGATTACCGCGCTGACTTTTAGCCTTTGTGCGGCATCTGTTTTTGCCGCAGGAACGGTAAAAGTGATCACCTCAGGCAGTGCAGAACCGAAAACGCTGACCGGCGCGGAACATCTTATCGATCTGGTGGGTCAACCCACGCTGGCGAATAGCTGGTGGCCCGCGGCGGTGATCGGGGAAGAGCTGGCGACGGTTACCGCGCAGCGCCAGCAACAGACGCTGTTGGGACGGCTGGCGGCGCTGAGTGCAGAAGAAGGCGGCGACGATGCAGCCGCTATCAACACGCTACGCCAGCAAATTCAGACCCTGAAGGTAACCGGCAGACAGCGGGTGAATCTCGACCCGGACGCGGTGCGGGTGAGTGAACGGGGGAATCCGCCGTTGCAGGGCAACTACACGCTGTGGGTTGGGCCTCAGCCAACGGAAATCACCCTGTTTGGCGCGATCAATCATCCGGGTAAACAGCCGTTTATGCCAGGGCGTGATATCGCCAGCTATCTCGCCGGACAAAGTCTGCTGAGCGGTGCAGATCGCAGCTATGCGTGGGTGGTCTATCCCGATGGACGCACGCAAAAAGTACCGGTCGCTTACTGGAATAAACGTCACGTTGAGCCGATGCCCGGCAGCATCATTTTTGTTGGGCTGTCTGACTCTGTCTGGAGCCGCGCCCCGGATCAAATCAATGCCGACATTCTTCGTACTCTGACCCAGCGGATACCTGAATAATGAGAAAAACTTATCTGCTCAGCCTGCTGGCGCTGGGTATCAGCACGGCCTGCCACGGTGAAACGTACCCTGCGCCGATTGGGCCTTCCCAGTCTGACTTTGGCGGTGTGGGGCTGCTGCAAACGCCAACCGCGCGGATGGCGCGTGAAGGGGAAATGAGCCTCAACTACCGCGATAACGATCAGTACCGTTACTACTCCGCGTCGGTGCAGTTGTTCCCGTGGCTGGAAACGACCTTACGCTATACCGATGTGCGCACCAAAAAATACAGTAGCGTGGAGTCATTTTCAGGCGATCAGACGTATAAAGACAAAGCGTTCGATCTCAAATTGCGATTGTGGGAAGAGAGCTACTGGATGCCGCAGGTCGCGGTTGGCGCACGGGATATCGGCGGAACCGGTCTGTTTGATGCGGAATACATCGTGGCCAACAAAGCCTGGGGGCCGTTTGATTTCTCGCTTGGTCTTGGCTGGGGATATCTTGGTACCAGCGGCAATGTGAGTAATCCGCTGTGCTCGTACAGCGATAAATTCTGTTATCGCGATAACAGCTATAAACAGGCGGGCTCCATCGACGGTAGCCAGATGTTCCACGGCCCTGCGTCACTGTTTGGCGGCGTGGAATACCAGACGCCCTGGCAGCCGCTGCGCCTGAAGCTGGAATATGAAGGTAACAACTACCAGCAGGATTTTGCCGGCAAGCTGGATCAGAAGAGCAAGTTTAACGTCGGCGCCATTTACCGCGTCACCGATTGGGCCGACGTTAATCTCAGCTACGAGCGCGGTAATACCTTTATGTTCGGCGTCACGCTACGCACGAACTTCAACGATCTGCGACCAACGTATAACGATAACGCGCGACCGCAATATCAGCCCCAGCCGCAGGATGCCATCCTGCAACATTCGGTGGTGGCGAATCAGCTCACGCTACTGAAATACAACGCCGGGCTGGCGGATCCGAAACTCCAGGTGCAGGGCGATACGCTGTACGTGACCGGCGAACAGGTGAAATACCGTGACTCGCGGGAAGGGAGCGAACGGGCAAATCGGATCGTAATGAACGATCTCCCTGAGGGGATCCGTACGATCCGTATTACGGAAAATCGCCTGAATTTACCGCAGGTCACCACCGAAACAGATGTTGCGAGTCTGCAGGATCATCTGCAAGGCGAGCCGCTGGGCCATGAAACACCGCTGGCGCAAAAGCGCGTGGAGCCCGTGGTGCCGCAGACCACCGAGCAGGGCTGGTATATCGATAAATCACGCTTTGATTTTCATATCGATCCGGTGCTCAATCAGTCCGTGGGCGGCCCGGAAAACTTCTATATGTATCAGCTGGGTGTCATGGGAACGGCAGATCTGTGGGTGACAGACCATCTGCTCACGACCGGCAGTCTGTTTGCTAACCTGGCCAATAACTACGACAAGTTTAACTACACCAATCCGCCCAGTGATTCACATTTGCCGCGGGTCCGTACTCACGTCCGTGACTACGTGCAGAACGATGTGTATGTGAATAACCTGCAGGCCAACTACTTCCAGTCACTCGGCAACGGGTTTTACGGACAAGTGTACGGTGGCTATCTGGAAACCATGTTTGGCGGCGCAGGGGCTGAAGTGCTGTACCGTCCACTGGACAGCAATTGGGCGTTTGGCGTTGACGCCAACTATGTGAAGCAGCGTGACTGGCGCAGTGCGCAGGACATGATGAAATTCACCGACTACAGCGTGAAGACCGGACATCTGACGGCGTACTGGAACCCGTCGTTTGCCCAGGATGTACTGGTAAAAGCCAGCGTGGGGCAGTACCTGGCGGGCGATAAAGGCGGGACCCTTGAAATCGCCAAACGCTTCGACAGCGGCGTGGTGGTCGGCGGTTATGCAACCCTCACCGATGCATCACCGGATGAGTATGGGGAAGGTGATTTCACCAAAGGCGTGTATGTCTCCGTGCCGCTGGATCTCTTCTCCTCGGGACCAACCCGCAGCCGTGCGGCAATTGGCTGGACGCCGTTGACGCGCGACGGTGGTCAGCAGCTTGGGCGTAAGTTTGGTTTGTACGATATGACCAGTGACAGGAGTGAGAACTTCCGTTGATGTGAATGTTGATCGCCCGGTGACGCTACGCTTACCGGGCCTACGGTAGGCCGGATAAGGCAAAGCCGCCATCCGGCAAGAACCGTTGTGTGAACAAAACATAAACAAAAAATGTAGATCTCCGTCACATTTTTGCGTTATACAGGAACTTCGCCATTGAGCAAAAGGGGCTGCTATGACGCCGATATCTCGTCCGCGCGTGGAGTTTATCTCCACGATGTTACAGACTGTGTTGAATCTTGGGCTACTGAGTCTGGGGCTGATTCTGGTGGTATTCCTCGGCAAAGAGACGCTGCATCTGGCGGATGTGCTGTTCGCGCCGGAACAAACCAGCAAATACGAGCTGGTGGAAGGGCTGGTGGTTTACTTCCTCTACTTTGAATTTATCGCGCTGATTGTGAAGTACTTTCAGTCAGGTTTTCACTTTCCGCTGCGCTACTTTGTTTATATCGGGATCACGGCGATTGTGCGGTTGATCATCGTCGATCATAAAGCCCCCATGGACGTACTGATCTATTCCGCGGCGATCCTGCTGCTGGTGATCACGCTGTGGTTGTGTAATTCCAAACGGTTGAAGCGTGAGTAAAAAATAACACGCCGCATTGGGCTGCGGCGTGTTGTTCACGTTGATTACTGCGCAGACGCGGGCTGCGTTTTCTCTGCTGCAGGTTCCCACAGCTCTTCGAGTTCTTCCAGCGTTTTGCCTTTGGTTTCCGGTACGAACTTCCACATAAACAGTGCCGCCAGAATGCCCATGCAACCGTAAATCCAGTAGGAGAAACCGTTGTGGAAATGGGCAACCAGCCACGAATTTTTGTCCATCATCGGGAAGGTCCAGGAGACAAAGTAGTTCGCCAACCACTGGGCGGCCACCGCAATGGCGAGCGCTTTGCCACGGATCGCGTTGGGGAAAATCTCAGCCAGCAGTACCCAGCACACCGGGCCCCAGGACATGGCGAATGCCGCAACATAAAACAGCATCGACAGCAGCGCCACCAGACCAGAAGCCTGGGTATAAAACGCAGTACCGAGGCTGAACATGCCGATGGCCATACCCAGCGCGCCAATAATTTGCAGCGGTTTGCGGCCAAATTTATCGACCGTCATGATCGCCAGCACGGTGAAGCTCAGGTTGATTACGCCCACGATGATGGTCTGCAACAGCGCGACGTCGGTGCTGGCACCCAGGGTTTTAAAAACTTCCGGCGCGTAGTAGAGCACAACGTTGATGCCGACGAACTGCTGGAAGATGGACAGCATGACGCCGATGACGATGACCGCAGTGCCAAACATCAGCAGACGCCCGCCTGTTTTGCGACCGTGCTCCAGTGACTGATTGATCTCCTGCATCGCCTGGGTAGCAAGATTGCTGCCCATAATTTTGCGCAGAATACCTTCCGCCTGCTCGTGTCTGCCGCGCGCCATCAGCCAGCGTGGGCTTTCCGGTACGGTATACAACAGTATTAAAAACAGCAGGGCGGGAATGCTTTCAGAGGCAAACATATAACGCCAGCCATCGGTATTCAGCCAGCTGGCGTCGCCGGAACGGGCAATAAAATAGTTTACGCAGTAGACCATCAGTTGCCCGAAAATAATCGCGAACTGGTTAAAGGAAACCAGTTTTCCACGAATATGTGCCGGGGCCAGTTCTGCGATATACATCGGTGAGAGCATGGAGGCTAAACCGACGCCGATACCACCAATAATGCGATAAATAACAAATTCGGGGACGTATCCGGCTAAATAAACAGGAACAGCATTATCCGGATTAATGGCGGTAAATCCTAATTCCGGCCATGCGGAACCGATGCCGGAAATAAAGAACAGGATCGCGGCGATTTTGAGTGAATCGCGACGACCAAAGCGGTTACTGCAATAGCCACCCAGCGCACCACCGATGATACAGCCAATCAGCGCGCTGGCGACGCAGAAGCCTAACAGTGAGTTTGCGGCGGATTCGCTCAGATGTTGTGGGGCGACAAAAACCGTATTTAAGGACTCGACGGTACCGGAGATGACGGCGGTGTCGTAGCCGAATAACAGTCCTCCTAATGTGGCAACTAATGTAATCGAAAAAATATAACTGGAATTATATTGGGTATTCATTCAGACCTGCCTTAGAAGATACAGCTCTTTTTATCAGTGTTGTGATGGTGGATTTAACAGGCAGGTATGACAATTATCATTTTTTACATTGCAATTACGTTTTGTCTTTTCTGTGATCTTCACTCTGTTTAATTAATGTCCGCTCAGGCGAGAAATAAAATTGCAGTGATGGCGAGCACGAAAGAAAATAATCGTAACCGCAATGCAAAATTACATAAAA